>JAEEHY010000267.1 GCA_016281085.1 Lachnospiraceae bacterium | reverse complement strand
ATTTGCCAGGGCTGCCAGGGTTTATGAGACGGATAAGGGCGGAGTATATAAGATGTGTAAGAAGGATTATCCCGATGTTTTAAAGGAACTTGAGAAAGAGCCCTTTACGGATCTTCTTGATTGCGGATGCGGACCGGCTCCTATGCTTACCCTGCTACACAAGAAATATCCGGATAAGCATTACACAGGTATTGATCTGACTCCGGAGATGATAGAAGTAGCAAAGGCCAAGAACATGAAGGATGTCACGCTGGTCGTGGGTGACTGCGAAAACCTGCCGTTTGAAGATGGTAGCTACGATGCCGTCATATGCTGCCAGAGCTTTCATCATTATCCCAATGTGCAGAACTTTTTCAACAGCGTATACCGCGTCCTTCGTCCCGGCGGAAGGCTGATATTGCGTGATATGACGGCAAAAACAGCTCCGGTCAGATGGTTCTTCAATCATATAGAAATGCCTGTGATCAACCTGTTTGGTCACGGGGATGTGCATGTATACGGTGTTGATGAAGTGAGCAGACTGTGTGACCGTGCCGGCCTTAAGCTGGAGACCGGCGAAAAGAGGGGATTCTTCAGGCTTCACTGTGTCGCAAGAAAGATGACATGATCTGCTTTGATTATTTTCTCTTTATGAAGTTCTATTCTTGCCTTATAGAGAGGCCGATTTTTTTAATATATGGTTAGCTAATGCTAACTTGCAATCTTTCAAGAACCAGGGAAGGATATACAGGATAAGTGTCAGATAAACTCATTATAGATAATTGTTCTCCTACACTCGCAGGAATAAAGACCGGAAACCTGTTTTCGGTAAAATATACGGATGAAACGGATATCAACCGGGAATTGAGTGAACTTAACAGAAAGCTCAGAAAAAAAGGTTTACGGGTGATACCGCTTAAGAAAACCGATGGATATGCGCTCATATATCTGTACCGTCCGGGTCATCTGAAAAGGGATCTGACGGATCCGCTTGCGAAGAAGATACTAAAAAACAGGGGATATGACACCGGGAATCCCGAAAGTTTAATCGTTCAGCTGGTTAAGCACTTACGTGAAGAGAACATGTTTCCGCATGAAATAGGGCTCTTTCTCGGATATCCGCCGTCGGATGTCGAGTGCTTTATGAAACATCCGTGTAAGGGTGTAAAGTGCTGCGGATGTTGGAAAGCTTATTCTGAACCGGAAAAGGCAAGGACTGTGTTTGGAAAATATAAAAAATGTACGGAAGTATATCGGGAAATGTATAAAAAAGGTAAATCCCTGGCACAGCTGGCTGTGATAACAGGCTTAAGTGCCGGGTGATAATAAAGTAACTGTAACTATTTAAACAGACTCAAGATATAAGGAGGAGACATAGTATGAGTAAAGTAGCAGTAGTTTACTGGAGCGGGACAGGTAATACCGCCGCAATGGCAGGTGCCGTGGAAGAAGGTGCAAAAAAAAGAGGTGCCGAAGTGAGTGTATTCGGACCTGATAAATTTACAGCTGATATGGTACCGGAATACGACGGGATCGCATTCGGATGCCCGGCGATGGGGGCAGAAGTGCTCGAGGAGTCGGTCTTTGATCCTATGTTTACCGACATAGAAGGTTCTCTGTCAGGTAAAAGTATTGCCCTGTTTGGTTCCTACGGATGGGGAGACGGTCAGTGGATGAGAGACTGGGAGGATAGGTGCAAGAGCGCGGGAGCTAAGCTTGCCTGTGACAGCGTGATGGCCAACAATGCACCCGGTGAGGATGCGCTGGAAGAGTGCAGGGATCTTGGAGCTGCACTGGCCTGAGACTGATTTAAGGGTTTTGAGAAAGGATTGAAACGATGAAAACGGATTACAGAAACTGGATGCCTAAAGGCATGGTAATGGGAAGCGGATGTTCGGCAGCTATATTTCTGATACTGACTGTCATCTTTGCATCTGTTCCGATAGCGTATCCCGTAAAGAAAGTCCTGGTGCCGATACTTGCAGTCATAACGGCTGTGTGTTTATTTGCAGCGATATGGATGTTCCTTATGTACAGGGCGTTTTCCTACACCGGAAACAGACAGATGTCCAAACAGATAATAGAGGGTGTGGCTTCGTATGTAAAAATCCCGGATGGAGGAAAAGGACTGGATGTCGGATGCGGAAGCGGAGCGCTTACCATAGCCTGTGCCAAGAGAAATCCCAAGGCTTCGATAACCGGACTCGACAGATGGGGTAAGGAATATGCTTCTTTCAGCAGGAATCTGTGTGAGAGAAACGCAAAAGCAGAAGGAGTGAGCAATACAGTCTTCATGCAAGGCGATGCTGTCAGGCTTCCGTTTGAGGATGATACATTTGATGCCGTGACCAGCAATTATGTTTATCACAATATCCCGAGCAAAGACAGACAGGAAATCCTTCTTGAAACCCTGCGTACTCTGAAAAAGGGTGGAACCTTTGCGATACACGATATCATGTCAAAAGCCAAATACGGTGATATGCAGGCCTTTGTAAAGAAACTTAAGGATATGGGATACAGTGAAGTAAAGCTGATAGACACTACAAACGGTATGTTTATGAGTAAGTGGGAATCGGTCTGGATGGGGCTTTCCGGATCGGCAATCCTGACAGGGAGGAAGTAAGATATGGGATTGTATAAGGATTTTGTCAGCCAGACGAGAAAACCGGAGGGTTTCCTCGGAAAGATGATGGTAAACGGAATGAACGGTGGTCACGCCAAAATGGCTGACTGGGGAATGTCGCACCTTCAGATGTTCGTACCGGAGGAGATTGTTGAGCTGGGATGCGGAGGAGGAAGAAATGCCGGAGAGCTTCTTAAGAAATATCCCTCAGCCCATGTGACCGCTATCGATTATTCCGACGTATCCGTGGGTATAGCAACCGAATATAACTCGGAGGCAATAAAGAACGGCAGATGTACGGTACAGCAGGGCGATGTATCTGCACTTGCTATCCCTGAAGAAAAATTCGACCTGGCCACCGCCTTTGAAACCATATATTTCTGGCCGGGACTTGAAAAATGCTTTGGTCAGGTGGCTAAAGTACTTAAACCGGGCGGGGTATTCATGATCGTTAACGAATCGGACGGTACAGACAATACGAGCCTTAAGTTCGAGAAGATCATCGAAGGCATGAAATGCCACACGATCAAAGAGATCGAAACGGCATTAAAAAACGCCGGATTTACAAAAGTCAGCTCCGACCATCACGTGAGCAAGCCGTGGATCACGGTGCTGGCAAGGAAATAAGATGATGGATATCCTTATGGTGTCCCATTGATGATATCGATTGTGAACGGACGGGAAAGCCGGCATTTCTTATGGTTGTTACAAAGAATAAGGTGGCATATCAGATGGAGAAGGGAGTTTATGTTGTTCCGCTGTGCTGTCTTAAAGAT
>JAEEHY010000266.1 GCA_016281085.1 Lachnospiraceae bacterium | reverse complement strand
TTACGGATGCCCTCACGGCATCTGTAAGAGGATATGGCGTGAGGATAAGAGAAAGCGCTGTAAACGGCACGGTTGTGGATCAGCTTAATTCCGGTCACAGATTAAACATAATAGGAGAAACACAAGGCAGCGATGAATTTAAGTGGTACTATGTAGATTTTACGGTCAAAGGCGTCGAGAAGAAAGGCTACATACGATGTGACTTTGTTAAAGTTATCACAACGGTACAGAATACCCAGCCTACATCTGATGAAGATTTCGAGGCTGCGATAGCTCCTCTTCCGGACACTTACAAGGCTAATCTTCGCGCGCTCCATGAGAGACATCCCAACTGGCAGTTCGAAGCCGTACAGACAGGACTGGATTGGAACGAGGCAGTGGCTGCGGAATGTTCGGTAGGTAAGAACCTTATTCCGCTTAAGAGCATTTCATCATGGAAATCAACGGAGCCGCAGGCTTACAGCTGGACTGACAATTCCTGGTACGGATTTGATGGAGGAACATGGGCTTCGGCATCAAGGGAACTGATCGCTTATTATATGGATCCGAGGAATTTCCTTGATGAGAGCGGTATATATCAGTTTGAGAAGCTTGACAGTCTTGATTATCAGAATGAGGACGGAGTAAGGAATATTATTTCAGGGACCTTCCTTGATACGGATTTCACCGATACCGACGGTGAATACAGACATTACGTAAATGCAATAACGGACGCGGCCAGAGAAGTGGGAATCAGTCCTTATCACCTTGCAACGAGAATCATTCAGGAACAGGGACTGTACGGATTGTCACAGAGTATTTCGGGAAGAGTTCCGGGATATGAAGGATATTTCAACTACTTTAATATAGGAGCTTTTGCCGCTAACGGACGTACACCGACGATCAACGGTCTGATATATGCAAAGGGCAGTGACGAGAATTACTACAGACCGTGGAATACAAGATACCGTTCGATACTCGGAAGTGCCAAATATCTCGCTGACAGGTATATAGGACGCGGACAGAATACACTGTACTTTGAAAAGTTTAATGTGGTAAATAAAGAGAACGGAATATATTCACACCAGTATATGAGCAACATACAGGCTGCATCTGCTGAGTCGGCAAGAATGAAAAAAGCATATACTGATGATAATTCTACTCTTGTGTTTAGGATTCCTTACTATTATAATATGCCTGATACACCTTGTGAGAAACCTACCAGTGAGTCGAACCCGAACAATTACCTTTCGGGTCTGTGGATTGACGGTTACGGCTTAACACCCGGCTTCTCACCGGTTACGGATACGTACTATTTAACAGTGGACAACAGTGTTACACAGATTAATGTAAGTGCCACGGCAGTAGCAGCCACATCATCTATCGGCGGATTGGGTACGGTTGATCTTGATGAGGGGACCAATACGATAACGATAGTATGCAAGGCACAGAACGGAAATACCAGAACATACTATATATATGTTCAGAGGAACTGAAAAGATAAGTGAAGCTTGGGAGGGGTCTGTATGATGCGGACAAAGATGAAATTACTGGCAACAGTGCTTTTGACGGGATTGTTTACACTTGCACCCGTTATTGCCGCTATGGCAGCCGGAAGCGTTACGGTGGCAGGGGATAAAGAGACAGCTGCCGTCGGTGATACATACATGGTTGCCTATAAGGTTGAGGGCGCAACGGATGGTGCCGAAGCACCTGAAATATCTGTTGAATATGATGAGAACAGACTTTCACTGGTTGAGAGTGACAAGACTTACGGAGGCGGCGGCGGTAAGCTTACCTTTACCGATACCGAAGCTTCCATAACTTTCAGCGTGCTCTCGGGCGGTCCCGCGGATGTTTATGTAACTGCCGTTGTTGACGGCGATGGTGCGGAGCCTGCAACAGGAAGTGTAACTCTGAATGTAGAGGGAGAGGATACCGCGGCTTCGGCTATGGCAGCAGCAGGTACAACGGCTACGGAAACGGGAGTTGCGGCAGGTACGGTCATGTCGCTTGACGGGACCAAGACCATTTCCACAGTTTTCCCGGATGAAATGATGCCGGAGCTGTTTCATAAGACCACTGCAAGCTACAACGGAACAACTATAGAAGCCGCTCAGTTCGATATGGGAAATATACTGCTTGTATATGTTACGGACGAAGCTACAAACAGCGGAGGTTTCTGCGTTATCGATCAGATGTCCGGCGAGCTGACGGATTTCAGAATGATACGTGGTATAGAGAATAAGTTCATAATAGTCCTGAAGGCTCCTTCGAGTGTAGAGGTTCCTCTTAATTTTACCAAGGCAACGCTTATGTGGAACGAACAGAAGCTTGAAGCTTATATGATAGCCGACAGTACGAGCGGAAATAATGCTTCCGATTCTGAGGCACAGGCTGCTTACAGTAATCTCGGGGTTTCCGCACAGGATTTCTTCCTTGTTTATGCGATCAGCTCAGAGGGAAGTGAGGGGTGGTACCTCTATGATCAGAAGGAAGGTACATATCAGAGATATCTTCAGGTCATAAGGACGGCAGTGGATGAAAAAGGCAATGAAATGCCCATAACCGAAGCGGCAACCGAGGCAGCGGCTTCCAAGTATGAGAAGCCTCTGAGGTTAAGGCTTTACATCATTTGTGCACTGGGAGTTGTAGCACTCATTCTTCTTATCATTGTTATTGTTCTGGCAGTTAAGTTAAGTAATGCCGATTATGATGATGAGGATGATGAAGACGAGGATGAGGGATCCTTTGAAAAGCCTGCGCTGCCTGCGAGAAGAGAAGCTAATGCCCGCAGGGGAAGAGTCAACGTTTATGAAGAAGATGAAGATGACGAGGATGAAGATGACGAGGATGAGGACGACGATGAAGATATAGATGACGAGGATGAGGACGACGATGAGGATGAAGATGAAGACGACAGGGATGAGGATCGCACGGTAAGACCGGATGCCCGTAATGCAAGAATTCCTTCATCACCTGTTCCCGAGAAACGCAGAGAAGCTTTAAGAAGCTATGAGGAGGATGATTCCGCTGATGTGCTTAAGCCGAGGGCA
>JAEEHY010000019.1 GCA_016281085.1 Lachnospiraceae bacterium | reverse complement strand
AATATAATTTTATTATATATTTCCCTGCAGACTCGCTGTAACCCCATTCAGTCATTCTTTCTGAAGCCAAGGTATGTATACGAAAATAATCATCATCTGCCTGTTTGTCACGTATCGTCATAATACTGTCATTACGGACTATATGATTATAAAGTATCTTCTCTGTATAAACAATTACCTCCGACCTGTGGATAGCTTCAGGAGTAAACAAATTGTCTTCATACAAATGCCCTTCAAGGAAGGACATATTCTTGATAATATCTCTTCTAAAAAGCTTGTTCCATACTACAACACTTCCTCCGTTATCTATAAAACTTATAGCCCTTTCCTTCGAAAGTATTCCCGGAGTTTCTTTAAAATTATAATAGAATAGACTTGAATCTTTACGGCAACCTCTGTACTGAAAAAAAATAATATCTGCATTATATTCCATTGCCAGCTTATAAGGAACCTCGCAAAACTCCGGTTCCACCCAATCATCACTATCAACAAACATTATAAAATCTGCTCTTGCAATCTTCATACCGACATTTCTAGCAGATGAGAGTCCTCCATTCTTTTTATGGAATATACTAAAACGATGATCATCCGCAAATGAATCACAAACAGACGAAGATCCATCAGTCGAACCATCATCTATAACAATTATCTCTATATCATTTAACGTCTGTTCTGCCAAGCTATACAGACATTTTTGAAGATATTGCGCAACATTATATACAGGAACTATTACACTCACTTTAGGTATTCTATCATTCTTCATTATCTATTGAACTTTTCTATTGTACTTAATTGTTTATCTTTTTTTGAATCGAGCAAACTTTCGGTATAAAGGATACAGAATTATCAAAAGCCAAGGACATATGCAGATAATCAAATATGCTATTCGGGTTTTTATCTTAAGACTATTATATATCTTGAGATTATCCTTTTGTATGATCTGTTCTCTCAATTTCCTTCCTTCTATTCTATTCCTTTTAGTACATACAATCATAGCATAAGCACGCATCATTATGGATAGCTTTTTCGCCTTTTTTCTTGTAAGTTGCTCTTCAGAAAAAATACCCGGGGTATTTCTACGTAAAAAATCTTCTACTTTGGAAACTGCATATAGTAGGTCAAGTATATTATTAATTGATTTCGTCTGGGTAATACTTCCTGTCCTTATTCGATGCAAATAAAGAATGTCGTCCATAACATATACTGTATTACATTTATTGATTAACAGGTAACCTATTTCCATATCCTCATATACATGTCCGTCAGGAAACCGTATATCTCTCCAAATTTCACAGCGGTATAACTTATTCCATATACTATGATCAAAATAATTATCCGCAAGCGCTCGAAGTGCTTTACATCTATCATAGACTCCTGTTCTGATAAACGGTGATTTCCTTTTATCTCCTTGTGTAAGCAACCCCGTTGTTTTTATTTTTGAATAATTACATATTACCAAATCTGCTTCGTTTTGCAGAAGAGCAGAAATCATATTTTGGATAAAGTCTGTGTGATATGCATCATCCGGATCTAAAAAAGCGACGAAATCCCCTGTCATTATATCTAAGCCTGTATTTCTTGCCGCAGAAAGCCCTTTGTTTGCTTGATGTATAACACGTACTCTAGGATCCCTTTTGTATTCATCACATATCAGCTCGGATCCATCTGTAGAGCCATCGTCAATTATTAAAATTTCGAGATAGGGGTAGGATTGATGAATGACACTTTCCAAAGCCTCACGTATATAGGAATAGACATTATATACAGGAATTATAACGCTTACTATAGAATTGGAAATTGTATTATTTATTATCATACTCATCACATTTATGATTCATTCTCAGTCTTCAAACAAATACTCACTCTTTCTTGACTGAGTCAAGCATGCCTTCCGTTCAGCCCTATATAACTCAAGTAATCTATAAAACTGAAGTTGCTGGTGAAAGTTGTGCGATTTGTACAAGCTTTGCAAACTCGTCATAAAATATACGCTAAAAAGTCACCCAAGTTGGATACAACAACTCGTAGTTCCATTGCATTATCGATTATAGCAATGATTGTGGATAGCCTAACGGAAGTTCAAATTGTTCTATTTCTGATTGATTTTGATTTTTCAAGGTAAAATCAGCAGAAAAAATGCCGGAACTATCAACCGTTTCTCCGTGCATAGTACTTTTACTCTATAGTCAAATTGTGTACATACTATGAGCGCAAAATAAAGCCCGTAAAAAAATAATAAATATTTCATAACCTGCTTCTATCTGTATGAATATGATGCATAAATTGCTCAAATACATTTAGTCATAACCCTTGTCTTTGACTGAAGACATTAATACGTAACATATCCTTTAGACAGTAATTATATTAACCCCGTCATCAGCACTATTCGTTTCCTCAGCAGTACGGTCTGATACACAGAAAGATTTATCGACAGGTATATGTTTTTCCCCATAGGAATAAGAATCAACCCTCATCTACTCTCCCTTCTTCTTTGTTGCCTGACACCGACCCATTAACTCCACCCCTAGATGTCATTGCATAAACCAGCGAATATCCTATTATACCTCCCAAGCCATTACTGAATACATCGTCCAACTCACATAATCCTATCCCTGTCAAATATTGCGTAATCTCAATAACAATAGACAGAAGGATTGGTATAAGAAATCTCTTACTTCCGGGTTTATACAATAAAGCACCCAAAGGAACAAACAGCCAGATATTGTTTATGATGCTCTGCCGCAGGGAAGGGCTGGTGAGGAATTGTCTGTATGACCAAAATATTTCAAACCTGCTCCTTGTATCTCCTGTTTCTCTGAACCATAAGGTCATAAACAGAATGAAAAGGATGTAATCAACAATAAGCACATATTTAAGGCTTCCCTTGGCAAACAAAGCAAGGCACATAATAAGTACCCCAAGAACAATAACAACCGTCGGATGTGTATTGAGGAAATTATCCAGCCTCCTCATCTGCTGTCCGTCTCTGTCAAGGAAAATGGTCTGTCCATCAACATATCTCTCGCCATATTGCCGGTATCTGCCTGTTGCAGGTTTATCATCCTCATCATAATATGTTACTTCATACAGCTTACCGTCAGCATCATACCTGTTTCTCACAGTGGCATACCCCATGTTGGAACGCATCGGATTTCCCTCTTTATCTAGATATGTAGTAAGCGAACACCTTCCCTTCTCGTCATACTCCCTGTATTCGCCATACTGAGCAGAATATGCCTTTTCAGGAGCTCCTTCTTTATCAAAATAGAATTCCCGCTTTACGCGCCCGTCATCATAGAATTCCCTTCTGATTACCGCAATACCGTATTTATTGTTCATAAGCTGTCCGGATTCATCGATATAATAACCTTCAATACCTTTTCCTTCAGCATCATATATTCTTCCGTATCCGTAAACACCGCTCGTAGTCCTTACAGGATAACCGTCCTTATCATAATATGTATCTGTATCAGCACGCCCTTCAGCATTGTATGTACGACACAAAACAGAGTATCCCGAAACAGACCGGGTCCTTTTACCCCTGCTGTCAAGATACTCCTCCATGATCATCTTTGAATCCTCATATGTCCTTATAACTGTTGCATACTGTCTGTCCGAAGCCGTCGTGATCCGCCCGGAATCATCTGTGTAATCTATACGAATAATCCTACCGTCCGCATCCTTTGTTTCTTTAGTCTTAAGCTCTGATGCAACCGGAAGCTTTATCACCACGTTCATTACGGAGACTGTGACAAGCAGTAAGAACAGTATTACCGGTACATATTTCAGACGAACGTTATCCTTAATCATCCTCAGTCTCAACATAATCATTGTGTATAACGATTTTATTTTCATTCTTAAGGAACTGCTCTTTATCAATAATATCTCATCGTAATTCAAATATATTCTTTATCAAGTCAATACAATCTAATATAGTCTTATCATAGGATAATAAACAGCCCGACATTAGTCAAGGACTCATCAAATGAAAGCAACTGTTGCATTGAAACCATGTTTTATGTGGGTGCGAATCCTTTCCCGTACAAATTCACCCTATTCTTTGTTTAATAGAACTATCTGCAGAAAGTTCACGTATTATGTTATGGTTGTATATTTCCGTAACTTCTTCGTAACGATTTGCGGTACCAATCTTCTTCGTCTGCAAAATCGACAAACGATTCATCAATCACTAACTTAATTTCTTGATTCTTGCTCCATTCAATAAGTCTTAGTACATCTGCTTTTGGAATATAGTTTCCACTTGGATTATCTGGATTAACAATCACAAGATTGTCCACCTTATTCTCCCCAAAGAACTTCATTACATCTTCAGCTTTGTATCCGGATCGTCAGAATAGACTCAAAACATCGCACAAAGATTAGAGTTGAAAGTGCTGACGGTAAAACAGTATACCGTATCTACCGATGCAATAATCTCCCGATCTGCGAGCATCAATATCTTTCTGGGCTAATCTTGATTGTTGTAATGGTTGGAAGAATGACGACAGCTATTTGTATACCGCCGTTCAGAAGGGACTTAAACTCGTGGCCGGTATAAGCATTACAGAGGAAGCCGGATATCCTGTTGATGAAAACGGAATACACCACAGGATTGAACATCTGATACATCCCTATGACAGCTCCCGTGAGGATTATTACATAACAAACATACGTGGAAACGGTCCATATCGTTTCATAAATGTGGAGATAATCAGAAGAGGCACTCTTGCTGACTTCTATGATATAGATGAGATAGTAGATGTGTATAAGAAACATGGAATATCAGTTACCACAACTGATCTTTATATATACTTCAAAGTAGAACTGTCCGATCTGTTCACCGGAAAGTTTAACGGATATGAATACCCCAACCCATCAACCCTTGTAAAATGTATCGTTACCGGTCTCGGGTTGGGGCATCCGATTGAAAGCACGGTCGGATTCATCCAAGGCTGAAAGACGGACTGTTATTTATCTTTTGTGGCTTTACCTTCATCAGTTTCACTTCTTCTATTTGGCTCTCCGATGCACGTAATTTATGGACAAGCCGCTTCCTTCCATAAGCATCCAACGTATAAACATTTCCATCCCAATGCAAACAATAATGACAATACCGGATGTCATCTCTTCCGTATACAGGCTCCGGCATCATTCACTCACCTCACTTTCTTTTACTGAATTCGTAGATCCCACAAAAAAAACAAACAAAAAAAGCCTATTCAAAAATTGAATAAGCCTTAAGTGTGGGTAAAACTTTGTTGAAACCTGTTAAAATACTCGTGCAGGAAAAGAGACTTGAACTCTCATGGTATTGCTACCACACGGACCTGAACCGTGCGCGTCTGCCAATTCCGCCATTCCTGCAGTCAGCCTTACGGTAATATGCATCCCGTAAAACAATATATAAGCGCTTCGCCGCATCGCAAAGCGCTTATATATAATAACCAATTAACCCGCCTTTGTCAAGAAGCAGTATCAAAAATACTTCCGGATGTATCTATCGCACCGTAATTACCGTTCGAAGCATATCCGCTCACTTCCTTTGCAGCCTTCGAAATGGTTGATGCAAGCTCCGAATAATCCGTGTCTGTTTTTGATGAAGAGCCTTCCGACGTTTCCGATGCCTGTTTCGCATACCACGTCTTTGCAAGCTTTCCGTAGCTTCCGTTCTTAAGGCTGGCGTAATCCGAGTAGAAATTCGCACTCAGATTGGAGGTGGAACTTTTTCCGGAAATATCAAACATATTAAATGACTTCGCAGAACTCGATTTGTTCAGCGAATTAAACAATATGCTGTAATCTCCTCCGGAACCATAGCCATTAAGGAAGGCCTTTCCCATTGCCGATAACGTTGACATACTATCACTCCTTCACTCCATTGAATAAGAACGATCAACAGCTCCATCTGTCACATATACCTACTATTCTAACAATATACTAACATACCCAATTGTATTTTGCAACATAATTTCGACATATTCAGCAGGATTCTTATCAAAAATGTCCTTGACATTTCCCCTCCCATCTATTATTATATCAATGTTGTCGCAAACAGACGTTAATCAAATAACGGGGTGTGGCTCAGTTTGGTTAGAGCGCCATCTTAGGGAGGTGGAGGCCGCTGGTTCGAATCCAGTCACTCCGATTAAGTTCTTGAGTATTACTCAGGAACTTTTTTGTTTACTGGTATTTTTAATATGGGGAAATGATGTATGCAAAACGCAAAACAACGTCTTTCGGGACCTGATATAGTTCGTTCTATGGCCGCTCTGTTTGTGGTATCGGTACACTTCTTCTTCAACTGCGGATACTACAGCACACCGCTCGGCAGCCGGATAACCTTCATGATGACAGCCGCTAGATGGCTGTTTTTATGCTGTGTCCCGTTGTACATGATGCTCACCGGGTACTTCAAATGTAACAAGGAACCCAACAGGAAGCATTACCTCGGACTCATCCCCGTATTTGTTTCATATATAGTCATATCCACCATCAAGGTGTTTGTCGGGAACTACTACTACGGCAAGGTGTACGGTGTAAAGGAAGCACTTGCCGCAATGGGCAACTACACGATCGCCTGGTACGTGGGATTCTATTTTTCACTCATGGCCATTGCACCGTTTTTAAACAGAATGTGGCATGCCCTTAAGAACAGACGCGAACAGCATATACTTCTTATTTCGCTGGCATGCATAACCTCACTGTTTCCCGTGATATCACTTTTTTCCGTATCCAACGTATATATAGTGGCATGCATCGGTTCTGTAATAGAGCTTGCGGCACCCAATTACTGGCAGATGATGTATCCGCTTCTCTATTATTTCCTCGGTTGCTACTTAAGGGAAAACAAACCGCGCGTAAACAAGGCCGTACTGATACTTATCATCTTCGCCAGCGTATTTGTAAATGCCGGTATATCATACACCTATGCTGCAGGCGGTAACTTCAACTGGAATATACTGGGTGCGGTAGACTGCGGATACAACTGCATAACCGTTGTATTATGCTCATTGGCTCTCTTCCTGTTGTTCTATGATATAGATCTCAGAGGACGGAAATTACGTCATGTTCTTGAGAAGATATCCTCCGTATCCCTTGAAATATATTTGTTTTCGGGAACTCTTGATGTGATCATCTTTGATCATGTCAAACGAAGATACTTCGAAATGAGGGATTACGCATGGCTGTTCTTTATACTGGTTCCGCTTAACTTTATTCTGTCTGTCCTGCTCTCTCTCATTTACAAAAAGCTCTATGACACGATAGCAGGAGCCTTCAGTCGACGCACCTGAGGCCGAAGGAAATCCACATCCAGTGGCTTTCCCTGCCGTTTCTGTCTGTCATGGTTATAACCTGTCTGTCTGCCGCTTCATCGAACATAGCCATATCAGCAGCTTCCATTCCTATATCCGATGCCATCCAGACAGGCTTGATCATCTTATCAGCCTTAACATAATCATAAATATAGATATGCTGATGCCAGACGGGAGCATCAAACTTCACCCAGAACGGGCGGTGTTTACCATACCTGCGGATATTGAAGTTAAGCATAACAAGCTCCTTCTCACCGTCCCTGTCTATATCGGTATATAGTATATTCTGTACCTTACACATACGAGGTGACACAAATATGCACTCTTCTCCTTTCGATACCGTAACCCTTCTGCCCTTAAGGACTATTTCATCAGGCTCATCATCACCGTCACACTCAATGACAGTATCATGCCAGACAGCCCAATCCGGAAGAAATATTCCGGAATAATACAAAGCACATAAAGCAGCGGCGGTAAAAACCGCCGCCGCCAATATAACCTTTAGCTTTTTTTTCCTCTTTTTAGTAATTCCACTCATAATGCGCTCTGTAGCTGCCCGTCCATTCAGGCTGTACTATACTCTTATCCTTGTTGTATTCGTAATCATGCTCAGGCCAGATCCCCAGCTTTATGCGCCATTCCCTGTCGGTAAGCCGGTCATCTATAGACCACGGGAATTCATAGAAGCTGTATACCGCTCCGCTGCATACGCGAAGCGAACCTGCAACAGGACAGATCGCATATATCTTACCAACCTGACCGGTTCCTATTTCAAGCACGGAACCATTGGGATCGGTCGCCACATCAGCTATTATGGCACCTGGATGCTCATCCTCTCTTGCATAATCCTCATCCGGCTCTTTTACCGCATCTGCCCAGATATGCTCAAGATCACCGCCGTATTCCCTGATAAAATCATACTCCGCATCCGACAGCGTCTCATTACGCAGCTCTTTTTCGGATATTGTGATAAGCTGCCTTGCTATCTCGGCAAGCTTCATCAGATTATCCTTATCATCTTTTGAGAGCATACCGTATTCCTTAAGCCCGTTTGCGGTATTCTCGGCCAGAGCCACAAACCTTGAGTAAACAACCGGCTCGGGTTCAACATAACCGCGGTCATCGAACTCCTCGTCCCAGCCGCCGCCCATCTCGGCCATTGCCTGCTTGGAATACAGGATGGTATCATGCTTGAGCTCCGCATAGCTTCCAAGGAAGCCCTCGAGCGACTTCTTACTCCATTCCTCGCTCTGCATAAATGACGGGTAACCCTCACCCTTCGCGGTAAGAAGCGGCCTTAAAGTATGCAGCCATTGTGAATACAGACTGGCTCTCCACAGTTCGGAGCTATTATCACCTGCCAGTTCATCCTGCATGGCCTTCAAATTATCCGTATAACCCTTATAATCCGTTGCCCCCTGCGCATCCAAAATATCATAGGCAGTCTGTGAACCGAGCACGGCAGGAACATCAAGGGCATCGGGGAGCATCCTCTTATCACCCTGCGAATTCTCATCCACCTTGCTGTATATCAGATTCTGGAAAATGGTCGCATCTATAGAGAAGCGTTGTCCCATGAACCTGAACGAAGTAATGACCTTTTCCTCATCATCTTCAAATACCGGGATCGAATTGACCTTGGGCGGCTCAAGAGCCTTCACCCCCTCCATAAACAGTGCGAAGCTGTCCGCATTGCCTGTCAGCTCCTTCACATCTTCGATCCTACCGCCATAGGCTGCATCAATCAGAGGCTTCATTTCATAATAGGTATTGTCATCACTGGCACCTGCGAAGAACGACGTTATCGTGTATATACCCTCCCAATCGTCAAGTGATCCCTTATCAAGGGCAAGAGTCATGAGCAGCGCACTCCGCATATGGCTTTCTTCCCTCTGTTCAAATGCCCGTCTGCCATACCACATCATTGCCCTGAAGTATTTCTCCAGATTCTCGTCTCCTTCATAATAGCCGCGGGGCTTATATTGCGAATAATCCTCGAAATCGCCAAGCAGCGGCGAAACATCGACAGAACCGGTCTCGATAAGTGCAAGTTCATCATTTACCGTGCCTTTGGCATCGCTCAGAATATCAACATCTACATCGAGAAGCTCAGCGGCCACACCGAAGAATTCCACATTCCTGAGCGCCGCTTCTTCCCATTCACTGCCCTTAAGCTCTTCATACTGTTCAACAGACGCTTCATACATATCTCCTGTAATATCCTTAAGCTTCTCAGACAGCTCTTCTCTTTCGAGCTTCTTAAGGAGATATGCAAAGTACACATGATACGTATGCATCATCGAATCAACAGTAACAAAATTGGGCTTCATATCGTATCTGTTCCACTCATAAATGTCATAAAACTCATATCCCGCTTCATCCATGATCACAAAAAGATTCTTTGCAAGCTTTTCCTTTGCGGAATCAGGCAGATATTCAATATCCCTTTTATCGGAAATCTCACTGAAATCCGCCGACACAGTATAAGAAGGCACGGACGGAACAAGTGAACTGTCACAGTATTCATCCGCCATATCCTCCACTATCGCAGGACGCTCAATAGATTTCACCGTACTAAGCAGCCTGGCAGCCTCTTCCGCCGATATGGGATTCTCATTCTCCGAACTCTTAACATCATTGTTTTCTTCATCCGACGGCTTCACATCACCGGGATTCTCTTCGGGTATCTGTTCCTGCACAGCTTCTGCACTTTCAACAACCGGAGCCGTATTTACAGCCTTTAGGCTTCTTACTATTATTGTCGTACAGATAATGGCTACAAGTACGAGAGCCAGCGCAGACGAAGCGATAACCACCGGAAGCACCCATGGTTTTCCGCCCTCAGTATTCCCGGCTGTGCCCTGTGCCGTCGGCTGTACCGGCGCCGCATTACCCGACGGACCGGACGATGCCGGAGTCTCAGGCATCATTTCAGCACCGCAGTTGGCACAGAATCTGGCATTTTCCTCATTATTCTGCTTACATTTAGGACAGATCATTGTTTCTCCTCCTATTAATATGGTTTTGCCCCCTCAAAAACTGTCGGCGGCATTTCGTCATATCTGTTCCTCCTCTTGATTACACGGCACATTATATCGTATAATCTCACTCATGAAGATATTTATCGGAAATATAAATGAATATACAGTGCAGTTTCTGTCAGGTCTCGTTTCAGGGGAACGTCTTGACAGAAGCATGAAATACCGTTTCGAAGCCGACAGGAAACGTTCACTGCTTGCCTATGCCCTTCTTAGTCACGCCATAGCAGGCGTATACCCGGATATAAGCTTACCCGTCATGCCCGAAACCGATGAATACGGCAAACCGCATTTATATTTTAACACTAATACAGTCTCTGATAAAGATGCAGAAATACATTTCTCAGTTTCACATTCGGGAGATTACGCGGCATGTGTCTTAAATAAAGATCCTGTCGGTATTGACATCGAAACCATAGGGAAACCCGCCGGCAATATCGCAGAACATTTCTTTGCACGGGATGAGCTGGGTTTCATCCATGATAACGAAAGCTTCTACCGGATATGGACCCTTAAGGAAAGCTTCCTTAAGGTCGTTGGACTCGGAATGCTTCTGCCCCTGGACGCCTTTTGCATTACGGATTTTGATGAACATTCCGGCAGCTGCGGCTTTAGGTTAAACAGATCCTCCCGCAGCTCCTCCGGTATAATAACGGATCCCGGCGAAGCTTTGCATAAAAATCTGCTCCCGTTTGTAACGGAAGGTTCTTACAGGCTTAACCTGACCGGCAGATCAGTCACAACAAAAGACGGGTATGCACTGGCGATTGTATCCCCAGTGATACCCGACGATCATTTAAATATAATAAAACCCGAACTTACCACTTCTTCTTAGGGCATCGCTGCGACCTTGCGAAGCTCCTTATCAGGCAGTAACATCCGCACGCAAGACAGGTTCCGAGCGAATTCCTGTCACAGCCTTCGCAGACGGACAGCCTTCTCTTTATAAGCTCTTCATCAGCTCTCTCATCCTCATCAAGCGCCGCATACAGTCTGTCCGCATATTCACCGATATCCGACGGGATATCCCTGACTATGTCGCACATCCTGCAGAATCTGTATGTTTCTCCCGGTCTACTGTCCATAATATGCATTCTTCCCATGCTTACGGTAGAAATGCTTGTTCTTTATATTATCCGGAGCAGGTGAAACCTGAGGATTGACCTGTCTCGTAAATCTTGCCATCTTAGCAACCTCTTCAAGCACAACTGCATTGTGGACTGCTTCCGCGGCATCCTTCCCCCAGGTGAACGGCCCGTGGTTCTTACACAGAACTGCCGGTGTATATATAGGCGAAATCTTCCGTTCCTCAAAGGTTTCGATTATAACTAGGCCTGTATTTTTCTCATATGCTTCCTCTATCTCCTCATCGGTAAGATTCCTTGCACAAGGGATCGGACCAAGGAAGTAATCGGCATGTGTGGTTCCGTACAGCGGGATATCCATACCGGCCTGAGCCCATGCAACAGCCTCGGGTGAATGGGTATGGACCACTCCGCCTATTTCACTGTACTTTCTGTACAGCTCCGCATGTGTAGCCGTATCACTGCTCGGCTTGTAACGGCCTTCGATCTTATTTCCGTCAAGATCCATTACCACCATGTCCTCCGGTGTGAGCTTATCGTAATCCACTCCGCTGGGCTTGATAACGAAGTAGCCGCTCTCTCTGTCTATTCCTGAAACATTTCCCCATGTATAAGTTACCAGCCCACGCCTCGGAAGCTCCATATTGGCTTCATAAACGTCTTTCTTAAGTTGTTCAAGCATTATAGTCTCTCCTTTATTATTTCTATGTAATATGGTGCTGTTCTGAATAGTTACACCATATGTTCAACTGCGGCAGCTTCAGCCGCAAGCGTCTTCTTATACAGCTCGGTATACTCATCGAAGCCCTTTACATCAGCCTCATCAGGTTTCATGACTTCGCCGTCCTCACCTGCAAATATCTTTGTATTAAGATATTCACCCAATGATACACCACTCTCATCAAGCATATAAGCCGCAAGTATTGCCATACCCCAGGGACCGCCTTCTCCCGCAGTCTTCATAACCGCAACCGGAGCATTCATGGCAGCCGCAAGCATCCTCTGACCGACACCCTTGGTCTTGAAAAATCCTCCGTGACCGTACAGCTTGTCAACCTCTACGCCCTCTTCCTTAAAGAGAATATCACAGCCGATCTTAAGTGTGGCAAGTGTTGCATACAGATGCGATCTTATGAAATTGGCAAGAGTGAACTTCGCATCCGGCATCCTTACAAACAGTGGACGTCCGGCATTGAGACCCGTAATCGCCTCACCTGCATTGTAATTGTAAGCAAGCATTCCTCCGCAGTCCTTGTCACCCTCAAGTGCCTTGTTGTACAGCAGTCCGTACAGCTCGTTCATGTCGGGTGTATTTCCCTTGGCTTCCTCATATTCCTTAAACAGGTTTACCCAACCGTTAATATCAGTTGTACCGTTGTTGCAGTGCGCCATTGCCACAGGATATCCATCCGGTGTTGTTACCATATCCAGCTCCTCATGAGCCTTGGACAGCTGTTTTTCAATGACAACCATGGCAAAGAAGGAGGTACCCGCCGATACATTACCGGTTCTCTTGGCAACCGAATTGGTGGCAACCATTCCTGTTCCCGCATCGCCCTCGGGAGGACACATCGGAGCACCGCCTTTAAGTTCACCCGAAGCATCCAGGAATGCTGCTCCTTCGTCCGTAAGAACGCCTGCCTTTTCACCTGCCTTAAGCACCTTGGGAAGGATATCCTTAAGCTTCCAGCCAAAGCCCTTATCAGCAATAAGATTGTTGAATTTATCAAGCATTCCCGCATCATAATCACAGGTATTACTGTCAATCGGGAACATACCTGATGCCTCGCCCACTCCCATGGTTCTCTCACCTGTAAGCTTCCAGTGTATATATCCGGCAAGCGTTGTAAGATAATCGATCTTACCCACATGCTCTTCCTTATTAAGGATTGCCTGATACAGATGTGCAATACTCCAACGCTGGGGAATGTTGAAGTCAAACAGCTTAGTAAGTTCTGCCGCAGCATCACCTGTTATGGTATTACGCCATGTCCTGAAGGATGCAAGCAGTTCACCGTCCTTGTCAAACGGAAGATATCCGTGCATCATACCAGAAATACCTATCGCAGCGAGCGACTTGATCGATACGCCGTATTTATCCTTAACCTCCTTAACAAGGTTACTGTAGCAGTCTCTTATACCCTCATGTATATCCGTGAGACTGTATGTCCATATACCGTTCTCAAGACGGTTCTCCCAATCATGCGCACCGACAGCTATCGGCTCGCCATTCTCTCCGATAAGCACCGCCTTAATGCGTGTCGAACCAAACTCAAGACCCATGACAGCCTTACCGTTACTTATAAGTTCCGCAGTATTCATACCAATCCTCCCTTTTCCGATCCTTCAGTTTACCGCCTTTGTCACCCCGGGCGGACGAAGAATCTTTGATTTTCTTTATAAACATTCAGATTAAAGTATATACACAAATAGAAAAAAATAGAATAAATAATCCTACGCAAAACGTTTAATTTTCTATTTACAAGGTACCTATTCATTGTAATAAAACATACATTTTGATATACTTAAGTGGCAAATACCCACAGATGATATATCAGAAAGTCATAGGTGAGAAATGTATCAGTTCGTCATATGTATCCTTTACTTTACAATAATAGGTCTTTTTGCCGTATGCTGGTTTGCATTAAGGAAATGGAGAAGCGGTATACACACATATCTCCTTTTCAGCAGTATTGTCAACCTTGTATACAATACCGGATATCTCCTTCAGCTGCAGGCACGGACGCAGGAAACCTACGTCATCGCCGTGAAAATGGGATATCTCGGGCGCGTATGGATCGGGTTGGCTCTCTTTCTTTTTATCGTTGAGCTGTGTGAAACGAAGTTCCCTTCCTTCTTAAGAAACGTTTTCGCCGTGACCCATATTATCATATACGGTACTATCCTCAATCTGGAAAGCAATACTCTCTACTATAATTACATGGAATTTGTAATGGACGGGGATTTCCCGAAGCTGATACACACCGGCGGTCCCCTCTATTATGTTCAGACCTTCCTTAATCTGTTTTATACGGTTGGCGGAATTTATCTCATCACCCGTGCATTTTGGCGCGAAAAAAACTCAACAACAAAGAAATGCTATTTCGTAATGAGTATTGCAATTTATTCCGTAGGTGTAACCTATGTCATCTATTTCTTCAAGCTTGTATCGCTTGCACGTAAATTCGATGTGATGATCATAGGCTTTGCGATATGTACGGTCCTCATGCTGATCGCGATAATAAAGTACCGTATGCTTGATCCAAGAGACGCAGCCAAAAACTACGTCGTTGACGAACTGGCGGAGGAGATCATACTTGCAGACGCCGAAGGCAGTATCACTTATTACAACAAGCCTGCACAAAGGATGTTTTCAGAGATAGGCAGCAAAGACAATGAGGAAGACTGTGCAAAGGAACTGCTCGACATCTTCCGGGATGCCATCGCTGACAATAAACCCGTCAGACTGGGTGGGAAAATATACACTCCCAAGGCTAACCGTCTGACAGACAACGGAACAACCGTAGGTACTCTTTATACACTGTCCGACGACAGCGAGCACTACCACTATATGGAAGAGCTTCGTGAGCAGAAAAAGATCGCCGATGAGGCAAATGCAGCCAAATCCATGTTTCTCGCAAATATGTCACACGAAATACGCACACCTATTAATGCCGTGCTTGGTTTTAACGAGCTGATAATCCGCGAATGTTCCGAAGCCAAAGACCGCATTTTAATATCCGCTAATTCGGATCCGGCTTCCGAAGCCTCTAAATCATTTAGTAATATAAGTACATATGCCGGCAACATCCAGAATGCCGGCGGCAATCTGCTGTCCATCATTAATGACATACTCGATATTTCCAAGATAGAAGCCGGAAAAATGGATATCATAGAAGCGGCTTATACCCTCAGCTCCCTGCTGAATGATGTAAGTAACCTTGTATTCTTCAAGGCCAAAGAAAAAAATCTTAAATTCAATGCCGAAGTTGATGAAACAATTCCGGATGAACTGTGGGGGGACAAGGCTCGTGTACGTCAGGTCATTACCAACGTTCTCACAAATGCGGTTAAATATACCGACAGCGGTAGTGTTATTATGAAAGTGAGCGGATCCTATGCCGGCAAAAAAGAACCGGGACAGATCATACAGCTTAAGATAGAAGTAACGGACAGCGGTATCGGAATGCACCCGGAGGATCTTGATAAACTGTTCACCAAATTCCAGCGCCTTGATCTTTCGCATAACGGAACTATAGAAGGAACCGGTCTGGGACTTGCCATATCTCATCAGATCATTACCATGATGAACGGTTCGATCAGTGTTGAAAGCGAATATGGAAAAGGCTCTGTATTCAGGATAGAAGTCCCTCAGAAAATCGTATCATGCGAGCCTGTCGGTGATTTCAAGGCTCAGTTTGAAAAGGATATCCTTGTAACGAAGACCTACAAAGAATCATTCATGGCTCCCGATGCTCATATCCTCGTGGTTGACGATACCAGGGTGAACTTAAAAGTTGCACAGGGACTTTTAAAGAAGACACAGGTAAGGATCGACACCGCAGGCAGCGGAAATGAAGCAATAACTCTGGCCAAAGATAACGAATATGATCTTATCCTTATGGATCAGCGTATGCCCGAGATGGACGGAACCGAAGCGCTTAAGATAATACGGGAGCAGGAAGGCGGACGTAACAAAGAAACACCGGTAATATGTCTTACAGCAGACGCTATTATCGGTGCCAGGGAGCGTTATATGGCTGAGGGCTTCACCGATTATCTGGCAAAGCCCATAAATATTCATGAACTCGAGCAGACTCTTATTAAATATCTGCCTTCTGACAAGATCATTTCCGTCTAAGCAGACAGGAAAAATCATGACAAGTCTGACAAATCATGATCCCTGCGATCTCAGAAACCAAGATCCCTTAGTGCCGGGAAACCGTAAGCACTCCCGGCACTGTTTACAGCACACCTGATCGCTTCGCACATAACTTCTGCGGCAAGAACGCCCACCACATCCTGATCGGCAGACACATTCCCCAGCGAAACAGCATATATGCTGTCACCGTCGGCAGATGTATGAACCGGGTTTATGGATCTGGCATACCCGTCATGGGTCATACCGGCGATCTTACACAACTGTGCCTTCTCAAAATATGCATTCGTCATAACAATGCCCACAGTTGTGTTAGCCGTAAACTTATTTTCCACAACTTCTGTACTTGATCTCATAAGTTCAAGCGTATCTCTGAAGCCGGTTTTATCTTCGTTAAGCAGACCTGCTATCTTCTTACCGCTTTTTTGATCAAATATATCCCCAAGAGCATTAAGAACAACTACCGCTCCTATCTCAAGAACGCCCAGTCTCAATGCATAACTTCCTACACCTGTCTTCATACAGGTATCCATTCCGCAATATTTACCCACTGTAGCTCCGACACCCGCTCCGAAATTACCATCCCTGTAATTGGGCGCTTCAAACGCAAGCCTTGCAGCTTCATATCCCATTTCGCGATTAGGGCGTACTTTCATATCACCCACAGTGAGATCGAAAATATCCGACTGAACTACAAGAGGCACCTTGGTAACACCTACATCGAAACCGATATCATGCTCCTCAAGATAAGCCTGAACACCGCCCGCAGCGTCCAGTCCGAAGGCACTTCCTCCCGCAAGAACTATCCCATGTACAACATTGGCCGCCATCAGCGGGTTAAGAAGCTGGCTGTCTCTTGAAGCCGGACCTCCTCCTCTTACATCAAGTCCCGCTCTCATCCCCTGCTCGCTTATAAATACCGTACACCCCGTGGCAGCCTCATTATTCTCAACCTGACCGATCCTTATTCCCTTTATTTCGTTAACAGATATATTCATTTTATCATGTACCTCCCTGTTAAAAAATTCCTGCATTTATGATTCTAATTTATCATAACTCTCTTTTGTAATCAAATTTCAAAATAAGCGCCGGATATATATCCGGCGCCTACTGTTTAATTTATTCTTTTATACATTTTCCGGAAGTCTGAGACTATTTAACCTCGTCCTTCTTTTTCCTGCTGCTGATCAGCCATACTATCGTACCTACACATGCTATAAGCAGTGCAAGCCAAAGTGCTATAGTACTTGCATCTCCCGTTGCAGGGCCTGTCCTTGCTCCGAGTACTCCCTTCTTCGGTGCACTCCTTACTCCGAGCACTCCCGATACCTTCTCGGCTATAGGCTCTCTTACTCCGGCCACTCCGCTCTCCTTCTCTTTCTCGGGATTTGTGATGTTTCCGAGGCTTATGGTTGACGGGCCAACATTGTCTGCTCCGACCGTGAAGGTGTATGCAATTGAGTCGCCGCTTATGTCACGGGCGATCTCATATCCTTCGGGTGCTTCCGTCTCCACGAAGAAGTAATCATCCCAAGGCAGGTCGCTTACGGTTATACGTCCGCTCGAATCCGTTGTGTACGTTCCGTACCTGTAGTATGAATCCGTGAATACCGTGCTCGCTGCTGCCTGTCCCGATGACCTCGGTGTCTTCGAATACAGCTCGAATACTGCTCCCGAAAGAGCCTTGTTTCCGTCCTCGCTTACCTTCGTCAGTGTTACCGATCCGAGCTTCCTTGCATCTGTAAAGCTTACATCTGCTTCCATACCCTGTTCGCTGATGGTAAATGCCACTGTTCCGCTCTTAAGCTCATATCCTGCCGGTGCCTTCGTCTCCTTGAAGTAGTATGAACCGTAAGGTATCTCAGCTATCTTAAGCTCTCCGTCGCTGTTTACTGCCAGAGTGGTTATTCCTATACCATCCTTTGCGAAGGTATAATCACCTGTATTTCCGGTTACATGCTGGAGCTTTCCGTCCTGGCTGTACAGTTCAAACTCTGCTCCCGCAAGCTTCTCACGGGTTGATTCATCAAGCTTCGTAAGGATCACCGAACCGAGGATCGGATCGTCGAACATCTCTACCTTCTGCTCTACTCCGTCAAGACCTACCTGGAAGTCTATGGGCGCTGCCTTTACATATCCTTCAGGTGCCGAGATCTCTACCAGTGTATATACCTCTCCAAGATCGAGTGCCTCGATGTAATGTGACTCATTTCCTGAGATCCATCTCTCTATTTCCTTACCGTCGCTCTTCCTTACTATCGCAAGTACTGCTCCCGGAAGCTCTTCCCTGTTGGTAGCTTCAAGCTTGCTCACACGGATCCTGCTCGGCGTGTTGGTGAAGTCGTTTCCTGTCTGCTTCGATACATAGCCCTTAAGCTCTGCTTCCTCTACTCTGTAGCTTATCAGCTTTCCGTTTATATCATACTTAGGAAGCTGCTTGCGTCCCGGTGTTCCGAACTCATAGGTGCTCTTTGTATTGGGTATCACATAGGTGTCTACAAGCTCGTTGTCCCTTCCGGCTGTATCGCTTGCGTACAGATTTACCGTTACATCGGGTCTCCTGCTTGAGTCTCCCCTGTCATCCCAGAACTTGTTTCCGGTTATCTCCACGTATTCCTGCTTGATCCTGTTCGTGATCTTAACCGCTGCCGCTCCGTTCCTTACGGACATTTCCTCTCCATCGCCTTCGATCGTGGCATTGTAGCCGTTCGCTCCGGTCTCCTTTATGGTGTATACGAACTTGTGTCCGTCTGCCGTAGCCCTGTTGTCTCCCTCGTCATCGCTGTAGCCGAGGTTGTACTCATACAGTCCGTCGAAGCTGAAGTTATAGTTCGCATCAAGCTTTGTTTCCTTGAACAGCTTGCCGTCCCTGTAAAGGCCGATCGTCACGTCAGGTCTTGCAGCTCCTT
>JAEEHY010000265.1 GCA_016281085.1 Lachnospiraceae bacterium | reverse complement strand
GGCAGATATCTGCGCTGATCTCTTTTTTACGGACATTTGTATTTGAGCTTGGGGCTGTACTCTTCCTGCCGGTACTGCTTGGCGCGGACGGTATATGGTGTTCCGCTGTTTTCGCAGAGCTGATGGCGGCAGTAGCCGGGACCATTTTTATGGCTGCATTGCAAAGAAGGTATCATTATTAAGATAATCTTACACTATAGTTCAATAAAGATAATATCTTTTGAACAAAGGGGGATTAAAAAACTGATGGCTTCATAGAAAGAAGGAACTGCCATGAATGAAATGAAAACAGATCAGAATGGATCTGCCGGGAAAAACAAAGGCATGAACAAAAAGTCTGTTGTTGTGTGTGAGGTACTGCTTATCTTTATCATCATATCCCTTATCCTGGCATCACAGCTGATTGGCGAAACGACTGTCAGCGATGATTCTGAGGTTGTGGATGAAAATGGGCTTCCAATAACCACGAAGACACTGGAGGAATTGGAAGAACCCGGAACAAAGTTCGGTGTAATGCTTATGCCGGAATGGGAAGATGCGATCAGAAAGCGGTTCCCCGAGGGAGAGATCGTGCATTATCAAACCATGGCGAATCTTTATGCCGGGCTGGATGCCGGTGAGGTAGATGCGGCACTGGGGTTTATTGACGAGAGGGAGACTCTGGCCGGTACTTATCCGGACCTTGCATTTATCACGGAACCCTTTGCTTTTGTCGATTTTGGCTTTGGCACTCAGAAAAGTGAAAAGGGCAAGGCGCTGTGTGCGGAATTGAATCAATATCTTAAATCTCTCAAAAGATCAGGGGAGTACGACATGCTCCGTGCGAAATGGGAAAGTCCGGATCGCGTCGGCGATATGATGGCTTCGTATACTTTCCCGGGTGAAAAAGGAACGCTGAAAATAGTCACAGGCGGACTGTGGACGCCCATGACGTTCTTTCATGGTGATACCCTGACAGGCGAATTTGTGGAGATCATCAATGGTTTCTGTGCCGAATACGGCTATTTGCCGGAATTTGAAACGGTAGCCTTTTCCGCAGAACTTTCGGGTCTTGCTGCCGGTACTTATGACATCTGTGCGGATGCTGTCGTTCCGACTTCGGAGAGACTTGAGAATATCATGATCACGGATCCTCTGATGACAGATGAATATTACCTGATCGTGCGGCGGGAAGCGCCGGTGAAGGTGGTACCGAAGTCATCCGTATTCATCGGAAACATCCGTAACAGCATACGGAGGACTTTCATCACGGAAGGCCGGCATAAAATCCTTCATTCCGGACTGAGTATAACCATTCTTCTGTCTGTTATCGCCGGAGTATTCGGAACACTTCTGGGAGCCGGAGTGTGTTTTCTGCGGATGCGCAGGAATCCCTGGCCTGTTGCTTTTGCACGGATATATATACAGATTTTCCGTTCGCTGCCTGTGGTGGTGTTGCTTCTTGTACTCAACTACATTGTTTTACGAAACAGCGGACTGAGCGCGTTCTGGATCTGCGCGATCACGTTTTCCATAGAGTTCTCGGCCTATTGTGCGGAGATCTTCCGCAGTGGGATCAGTGCTGTTCCTCCGGAACAGATGAGAGCAGCCACAGCCCTGGGCTTCGGGAAAATGCAGGCATTCCGCGCGGTTGTGTGGCCGCAGGCTCTGATCCATATCCTGCCTGCTTACAGCGGTCAGTTTATCGCAACAGTCAAAATGACGGCTGTTGCAGGCTATATCTCCGTGACAGATCTGACCAAGGCATCGGACATTATCCGTTCGAGAACCTATGAAGCATTCTTTCCGCTATTCTTCACTTCCCTGGTCTACTTTATTATCTGTTCCCTGCTGGTGGCACTTCTGCGGCTGCTTGAGAGAAAGCTCCATCCGGAAAGGCGGAATGTTAAGGAAGCTGTCCTTGAAGCAGTGAAGGCTTATCATCCGGATGTACTTGCGGATAGAAGTTCACAAAAACAGTCCGTAAATGACATGAAGGAAACAACACTGATCCGGATCGCTCACCTGCACAAAAGCTTCGGGAATGTGACTCCGGTTTCAGATGTTACCTGTGATATTCACAGTGGGGACGTGGTATCGATCATCGGTCCGTCCGGTACCGGCAAAAGTACGTTGCTGAATCTTATCAATCATCTTGAACCTGCGGATGGCGGAACTATCCTGTTTGATGGCAGGGATACAAACGCAAAGGGATATGATGTGAACCACATGCGGCAAGAAATTGGCATGGTATTCCAGTCCTTTAACCTTTTCCCGCACCTGACGGTCATTGAAAACCTGATTCTCGCACAGACAAGACTACTGAAGCGAAGCACGGGAGAAGCCTGTGAAAAGGGTATGAAGCTTCTTCAGATGGTGGGGCTGACCGACAAGGCACTCAGTCTTCCCACCCAGCTTTCGGGAGGGCAGCAGCAGCGTGTTGCGATCATCCGGGCGGTTGCCATGGATCCGAAGATCATTCTGTTTGATGAACCGACTTCCGCCTTGGATCCGACCATGGTCAGCGAGGTGCTTTCGGTAATCCGCAAGCTTGCAGAGGAAGGGCTGACAATGCTGATCGTGACACACGAAATGCATTTTGCAAGACATGTATCTAACCGCGTATTTTTCATGGACGAGGGGATCATCTATGAGGAAGGTACGCCGGAACAGATATTTGACGCGCCCAAGAAAGACAAAACCCGGCAGTTTATAAACAGGCTGCGCGTGTTTGAAACAACGATTCACAAAAACAGTCCCGATCACAGTGGTGTGGTCAGCGGGATTGAACAGTTCGGCTTCCGGTATATGATCGGCAGAGGGCTTATGAACAGGATGCTTATCATGGTAGAGGAGCTGTGTATGAATGCGATCATGCCGATCCTGAAAGAGGACGGTGAGATCAGGCTTGTGTTTGAATACAATGAAACTGCCGGTGGCAGTGTACAAATGGAGATTGTTTACGCGGGGCAGGGAGTAAACCCGCTCGAAACCGCAGATGCTTTTTCCGCCGCACTGATCCGGCACGCCTGTCAGGAAACGGAGTGGCAGAATGAAGGCGGGATCTGCAGGATACGCGGAACTCTGCAGACGATATCTTTGTAACTGTATATTTTACTGAATTTCCATGGAGATATGACTTTCCGAATGCAGAAAAGGAAATGCATTCGGAAAGTCATAATATAACAAGATTAGCGCAGCTGAAATCATTGTAGAGGTCGTAAAGCCGGCCTGTCTTAAGGCCTACGACCGTCGGTCTTAAGCAGTTGTTGCGGTTGTTCTTGACCACCTTGGCAGGCTCACCGGAAGACAGGGTTACAATGCTGTCCACCGGAAAAAGAATAACACAGTTAAAGAAGCTCAGCATTGCTTCCATATCCAGCTCCTGTGTCATGGCAAGGATCATCTCAACAGCCTCTCTTTTGTGAAATGCTTTCTTATAAGGCCGTTCGGTTACAAGTGCATCATAAACATCGGCAACTGCTATTATCCTGGCATATTTATGTATGGAGTCACCCGCTGTACCAAGGGGATAGCCTTTGCCGTTCATCTTTTCATGATGCTGAAGCACCCCCATCATTATGGGTTCGGGAAGCTGATTTTTCTCCTTAAGTATCTTGAAACCGAAAAGAGAATGCTGCTTCATAAGCTTGAATTCATTATCGTCAAGACGTCCGGGCTTATTGAGGATTTCGAGCGGTATCTGCGATTTGCCCAGATCATGGAGCAGACCGGCTATACCGATCTCCCTTAATTCATCCTGCGTCAGATTTAAACCCTGACCGATTACCATTGCCATGGTTGCGACATCAACACTGTGTTTGAATGTATATTCATCGCTTACCTTGATAAGATTGATATCTATCGCAACGGCGTTGCTGCTTGTGATCGCATTTACAAGCTCATTGGAGATATTGGTTGTTGTCTCCATGAAGTTCTCGGAATCAGTATTATTAAACAGATACTGGATACCCTCGCCGACACGTTTGCAGACCTCCTCATTAAGCTGAACCTTCGAAGGATCCTCTTCTCTGGTCTCTTCGATGAGCTGTTTGGTCTCGTTGGGAAGATTGCGCTCAAGTTCGGCCACATCCACATCCTCAGCTTCACCGCTGTTAATGTAGACAGCCACTCCGTGATCCCTTAAGTATTCTATTTGAAAATCGTCCAATACCACTCCTTTGGCGATCATTTCGTGGCCGAAGGAATCAACAATAGCCTGCTCGATCTTCATCCCGGTTTTGAGGGTACTGGTACTCACAAGTGTACGTTTTGCCATAGATAAAAGATATCATAAATCATAAATTATTTCAAATGTGACATATAAAATATTGCTTGATGTGTTACAATAATATCAGATCAATAATGATTAAGTAAAACCGGCAGAAAACTTTGTGATCATGATAGAGGAGGAAGGGACAAAATGAAAAAGAGACTGCTTGCGTTCATATTGGCAGCGGCAATGATAGTTTCTCTTGCAGCATGCGGTCGTTCCTCTAAAAAAGCGGACCGATCTGCACCCGATGAACTTACAGATATTTATATAACCGTTGACGGTACGTTAATTGCAACTGTTGACTGTGGGCAGGATGCTTTCATTAAACAGTGGGAAAAGGCTGTATCGGAGAAGATCGGCCATGATATCAGGCTTCACATCAATCAGCCGGAGCATTCGGGTTACATAGAAAATGTAGCGCAGCTTCTTACTGCAGGGAAACCCGGAGACGGTTATTATCCTGATGCGCTAATAATGAGAGCATCAATGCTCAGACAGTATCAGACGACAGGTATACTCTGGAACATGGCGGACGCTTATGACAACGCTGACTTCCAAAAAAGAGTAGCATTTCCTTCGATCAATGAGAATATGAAGACAGCCTCGGGTGAGCTCTACGGTTTCACGCCTGTATTCGGTAACGGTTGTGTTACTTATGTTAAGCAGTCCTGGCTCGATGAGGCAGGTCTTAAGATTGAAGATATAAAGACATTTGATGACTACTACAACATGTTAAGGGCTTTCACACACGGTGGAAGGACAGGAGTAATAGCTGCAGGTTTTGGCAAGCTGGACGAGGCTCCGTACATTAACTACATGCCTGAGTTCTGGCAGGACGCTTACCCCGCGATATATCAGAAGGACGGTCAGTGGGTAGACGGTTTTAGTGAACAGGCTACTGTAGATGCCCTGAAAAGACTTGCAAAAGGTTATGCTGACGGCGTGATCGATAAGGATACGGAGGAAGCCTCTACAAAGATAGCAAGAGATAAATGGTTCTCTAATGATCAGGCTACCTCAGAGGGTGTATTAACATATTGGGCAGGTATATGGTTTCGCACACTTACAACCAACATGGACAAGAATGGCGTGGATCCACAGCTTGGTGATGACAGGCTTGTGCAGCTTCCGCCCATTAAGGAGATCAGGGATTCATGGGGTGGATATCTTAATCGTGAAGCTCCTGTATGGGTGATAACGGACGACGGGGATGGAGATGATTCGCGTGAGCAGGCAATTTTTGATGCACTCATTGAGACAATGCTTGACGGTGATACGGTACAGACACTTTGGACGTACGGTGCGGAAGATGTTCACTGGTCAATACATGCGGAAGAGTTTGTTACAAACCCTGATGATCCGGACAAGAGGAGAGAGTACAGTTATAAAGACGGTGAGTTTCATCTTAAGCAGAATCCCAATGACCCTAACACCATATGGAAAAAGAATCTTCTTGATCCTGTACTTGCGATCGCACCCCTTATAAACGGATATGTTGATAACGATCCTCTTGTTGAAAAAGGTAATAAGTTCTTTACAGAGAACTGTGTAAATGCTCCTCAGTTACCTTCATCAGAGACTCTGACTGAGGTTGAGTCAGATCTTACGGTTTATAAGACTACCCTGATGAACGAGGTGGTCGCAGGCAAGAAGAGTGCAGAGGATGCCGTTGCCGAGTATCAGGCAAGATGGGGTGATACTGTAGACACTATCCTTAAAGAGCTTAACCGGTAATAATGTTACTGTAACTGTTCAGAACAGACTTTAAAGAATTGGAATAATGAGCATGAAAAGAAATCAAATATATACGGCTACAGGACAGCCTGTCAAAAGACGCCCGATTAAGACCGCAATATGGAATTACCGGGGCTTATATCTGATGATACTTCCTGTATTGATCTACGTACTTATTATTTACTACTGGCCGATGCTTGGCATTCGTTATTCGTTCTATGATTACACATTTAGGAAAATTGAATTTGTTGGTCTTAAGCATTTCCGTAAGATGTTTGCAGATACGGAGTTCTGGAGAGCCTTTACCAATACACTGGTACTGTCTGTCACCAAACTGCTGATGACAACACTGACTGCCGTAATAGTATCCGTATTTATAAACGAGATGATGAATCCGGTTGCTCAGAAGTTTTTTCAGACGGTCATATATCTGCCGCACTTCTTATCATGGACTGTTACTGCAGCTATCTTTACCCTCTTTTTATCTACATCATCAACAGGATTCGTCAACGAGACATTAAAAAGCTGGGGACTTATCAAAGAGAGTATCGATTTCATGCATGAACTTCATTTATGGAGGCCTGTATACTACCTGATCAACATATGGAAGGAGACAGGCTGGGGTACGGTCATCTTTCTGGCGACCATTACAGGAATCAATCCGGAACAGTATGAAGCGGCGGATATAGACGGTGCCACAAGGATGCAAAAGATATGGTATGTTACGGTTCCCGAACTCGCCAATACCATCATAATCGTTCTGATACTTAATCTTGCCAGGGCACTCAACCTCTTCGAGTCGGTATTCGTATTGTACAACAACCGGGTATTCGCCGTATCGGATGTCATATCTACGTTTATCTATCGAAAAACATTTATGAGTGCCGTGCCCAATTACGGATATACAACGGCAGTCGGACTTTTTAAGTCTCTCGTGGGATGCTTTCTTGTACTTATATGTAACCAGGCGAGTAAAAAAGTCCGTGGTCGGGGAATTATATAAGGAGGTATCTGTGCGGTGGCTGAGAATAATGAAAATGTTGCCGGTCGTAAGCATAAAACAGGTGTCTTCGACGTAGTAAATTATATTGTATTCATAATAATATCCCTTATAGTACTTATTCCTATATGGAAGGTGATATCCGATTCATTTAGTTCGGTAGGTGTATATAAGTTCAATTTATGGCCAAAGAAGCCGACACTTGACGGTTATAAAGCCATAATATCCACTTCCAGGCTGTACAGACCTTTCGTAAACTCAGTGATCACCACTGTTCTGGGTACTTTACTTGGTCTTGTGATGTCAACGATAGGCGGATATGTACTGATACATTATGATATGCCGGGACGAGACGCAATAGCATATTTCCTTCTGTTCACTTTGATATTTTCAGGTGGAATGATCCCTGAATACCTGGTAATGAGACATCTTCATCTTGTCAATAATATGTGGATCCTTGTGATAAAAAACGGCATGAACGTATATAATCTGGTTCTCATGCACAGTTTCTTTGAAGGAATACCGGCTTCGCTGCTTGAAGCGGCAAGGATAGACGGGTATACACCCACGGGAATATTCTTTAAGATAATCCTGCCTCTTTCAAGGGCCGCACTTGCTTCGATAGGACTTATGTTTGCGGTTGCCATATGGAATGATTATTCGACAGTACAGATATATATAACCAATCGCAATCAGGTTAATTTCCAGTACATACTTCGTGTCCTTGTCATGGATGGAGATACTCCGGTTACTCAGTACAGCGTTTCGCATAATACTCTGTTCTATGCAGCCATAGTATGTGCGATACTGCCTTTCATGATATTGTATCCGTTCTTACAGAGGTACTTTGTTTCGGGTGTAAATATGGGAGCCGTAAAAGAATAAATAATCACGAAGGAGGATAATGATCTTGATAAGTACGATTTTAATCGGTTTGTTTATACCTTTTATCGGAACAGCCGCCGGTTCGGCCTGTGTTTTTTTCCTGAAAAATGAACTGAAGAGCGGGACACAGCGTATTCTTTCGGGCTTTGCCGCAGGTGTGATGGTTGCCGCATCAATATGGAGTCTGATCGTTCCTGCGATCGAGCAGTCTTCATTTCTTGAGAAATTCGCTTTTCTCCCGGCTTTCATAGGATTCTGGGCAGGTATTTTGTTTTTGCTTCTACTTGATCATATCATTCCGCATCTGCATATTGGTATCGATCAGGCAGAGGGACCCAGGAGCAAGTTGACCAGAACGGTAATGCTGGTACTTGCGGTGACGCTTCATAACATCCCTGAGGGAATGGCAGTGGGAGTTGTATATGCCGGATTAGCCGGTGGAACCGGTATCATCACAGGTGGTGCCGCATTGGCTCTTGCGCTTGGGATCGCAATACAGAACTTCCCGGAGGGAGCGATCATATCCATGCCGTTGTATGCTGAGGGTAAAAACAGGCAGAAATCATTTGCACTGGGAGTACTTTCGGGTGCTGTGGAACCGGTCTTTGGAGGGATAACTGTATTACTGGCGGGTTTTTTGGTACCTGCAATGCCGTATCTTTTATCTTTTGCGGCAGGAGCCATGCTGTATGTTGTGGTAGAGGAACTTATTCCGGAAATGACTGTCGGAGAGCATTCCAATATCGGAGTCATCGCCTTTGCAGCAGGCTTCAGCCTGATGATGGCACTGGATGTAGCGCTGGGATAATACTGATGAAATTTCTAAATTCTTGCTGCGATCGAGAATACAAAAAAGTAATATCTCTTGACGCGAGCTGCCTGTAATACTAAACTATTGAAAGCAGTTATTTGATCAGCAGGGTTATCTTAACATCTATTCGTTATATGATCCAGTTAACCGGGGATACGACAGTGAACATATTCGATCGCAATAAACTGAATAAGAGAATGACAGGCATCATGGCGGTAATTATGCTGATCATTGTGTTGCTGTCTGCTTTCTATATCGCATCGCATGCGGAACATAACAATGTGCATCATAATTGTTCGGATCATGACTGCCCCATCTGTGCATGCATACAGCAGTGTGAAAGTATGCTCCGTGGTTTTGGCGACAACTCACAAGGCAGTGCGGATTTATTTATGTCTCTGCTTTTAATATTTTCTACCATTTCAATAACGGCATGTTTCCGTATGGAGAATACGCCTGTTTCAAACAAAGTACGCATGAATAATTGAATTATACCTTCGTGTCATGCGGAACGCATGATTTCTGAATGCATTTCCTTGTTTGCATTCAGAAAGTCATACTATGCCATTTTCAGGGATAGTATGACTTTCTTTGCTGTACATAAAAACAGAATAACGGAGGTTTATTATGAAAAAAAATATACTGATTCTTATTGCCGCCATTATTATGGCCGGCTGTCTTTTGGCATGTGGTTCAACAGCTGCTTCTGAAATAACAGTTACATCTGATACAGCAGGTACGACAGATGCAGCATCCGGAGAGGATAAAATACAGATCGTCACAACAATTTTCCCTGAATATGACTGGGTTAAGAATATACTGGGGAGCAATCCGGCGGGTGCGGAGGTTACCATGCTGCTTGATAACGGTGTGGATCTTCACAGCTATCAGCCTACAGCTGATGACATTTTAAAGATTTCTACCTGTGATATGTTCATATATGTAGGTGGTGAATCCGATGAGTGGGTAGAAGATGCACTTAAGGAAGCCGTGAATAAGGACATGGTTGTGGTTAATCTTCTTGATGTTCTCGGAGATTCTGTCAAGGAAGAAGAGATAGTTGAAGGAATGCAGGAAGAAGATGAGCATGAACATGAAGACGGGAATGAGGCAGACGATCATGAACACAAGGATACAGATGCGGAAGACGAACATGAACATGAAGACGGGGATGCGGATGATGTGCACGAACATGAACATGAAGAGGGAGAAACAGAGTACGATGAGCATGTATGGCTGTCGCTTCGCAATGCTGCTGCGCTGACGAAACATATATCTGAAGAACTTCAGCGGATAGATGAGAAGAATGCGGATAGTTACAAGAAAAATACCGTGGATTATATAGCGAAGATTGAGGATCTTGATAAGAAATACACAGATGCTGTGGCAGATGCTTCGGTTAAAACCCTTCTTTTTGGTGACAGATTCCCATTCATGTATCTTACGGATGATTACGGCCTTTCATATTATGCAGCATTTGTCGGATGTTCTGCCGAAACAGAGGCAAGCTTTGAGACGATCATGTTTCTGGCAGGAAAGGTGGATGAATTGTCATTACATGCAGTTATGACGATTGAAGGCAAGGATCATAAGATTGCTGAGACGATAGTACAGAATACAATGGGTAAGGATCAGCAGATACTGACTATGGATTCCATGCAGTCCACTACATCAAAAGATGTTGAAGGCGGCACGAGTTATCTGTCTGTAATGGAGAGTAACCTGTCAGTCCTTACGGAAGCGCTTAAATAGGATTAAAGAATGCCAACGGATGCAGGCCTGTTCAGGCCTGCGCTGTTGACAGAATTTCGAAAGGGGAAAAAGATCATGCTGGAAAAACTTATTATGTATATTCAATACCCGTTTGTCAGATACGCGATGATAGTAGGGGTTCTTATTGCCTTATGTTCGTCGCTTCTTGGAGTGACACTGGTGCTTAAGAGGTTTTCCTTTATCGGAGACGGATTGTCTCATGTGGCATTTGGAGCAATGTCTGTTGCCACTGTCATGCAGTTTACAAATGAAATGCTGCTCGTACTTCCGGTTACGGTCATTTGTGCAGTGCTGCTTCTCCGCTCAGGTGAAAATGCGAAGATAAAGGGAGACGCTGCGATCGCAATGATATCGGTAAGCACGCTGGCCTTCGGATATCTTATTATGAATATTTTCTCATCATCGTCTAATCTTTCGGGAGATGTGTGTTCGACTCTTTTCGGGTCTACGTCGATCCTTACTCTGACACCGGCACAGGTTTGGCTGTGTTCGATCCTTTCGGTTGCGGTAGTACTTATCTTTATTCTTTTTTACAATAAGATATTTGCCGTGACGTTTGATGAGGGATTTTCAAAGGCGACAGGAACAAATGTGGAGTTATATAAGCTTATGATCTCAGTCGTCATAGCCGTGATCATTGTGCTGGCCATGAATCTTGTTGGTTCACTACTTATTTCCGCTCTGGTTATCTTCCCGGCGTTATCAGCCATGAGACTGTTTGACAATTTTAAAGCAGTAACAGTGTGTTCTGCAGTATTGTCGGTGATATGTGCTTTTTGTGGCCTGACTATTTCCATTCTTGCGGGAACACCGGTGGGTTCAACGATAGTAGGTGCAGATGCGGTTGTGTTTGTTATATGTTATTTTATCGGAGCCTTTGAAAGGAAGACAGTGTAAAGCGGATTGTGAAATGCGGGAACTGTATGTGAGGAGCAAAGAGATGAAAAGTAAAAACATTGTAAGTCTGTTACTATGTGCGGTTGTAATTATATTGATCGCAAGCTGTGGTAAAGATAACGGCACAGGCCGGAGGCAGTCCGGTGGAAGGAACGATGTACAAAATGTTCTGGAACAGGGGATATCAGGGTCTTTAGATTCGAAAGAGACAAATGTTGAGATAACGATAGATAATACTGATGTACCGGAAGTAACACAGGAAACAGCAACTCCCGTGATAGAGATTACGGAGACTGCAGAAAAGCAGGATAATGCTAAAGCACAGGATGCAGAGAATGAAAGAACAGTGTCCGGGGATGAAGCAGTATACGAAAGGGTTACGGATGGAGCGGAAAGTGCGGGAGAATGTGATGTGGATCTGACTGTGCTTTCAAGTACAATGGTTTATTCCGAGGTATATAACATGATGTATTATCCTGAGAATTACATTGGTAAAACCGTAAAAATGAAAGGTTTGTATGCAGTATACCATGATGAGAATACAGGTAAATTCTATCATGCATGTATAATACAGGATGCTACTGCCTGCTGCGAGCAGGGTATAGAGTTTGAAACAACCGATGAGTATAAATATCCGGAAGATTATCCGGGGCAGGGAGAGGAAGTCTGTGTGACCGGTATATTCGATACATATCAGGAAGGTGAGTATACGTACTGTACATTAAGGAACGCCCGGATATCCTGATCTCACACAGCTGAAGGCCGGCCTGAGCCGGCTGCCTTGTTACTGAATATCAGATATGATAAAATATCTACGCCTACGGTTTTTTTGAGAAGCTTAGGAGACGGAGGCGGTAAATCCATGGACGAAATACAGAGGCTGCGCGAGCTTGCGGAAAGAAGCTATAATAACGGCCAGTATACATTTACTGATTTTATGTCATTGGCCGAGCTTGCGGTATATTATGAAAATGAATCAGAGCTTAAATATGCACATCCCGAATTATTCGGGGGATGCGAATTGTCCGAGCGTAAGATGATCAGGTTCGGAAGTGAGGAAGAACTGGGATATGTACAGGAATTTCCTGTTACGGCTCTTAATATCAGACCGCTTGCAAATAAATTCGCAGATGATCTTAATCACAGGGATTTCCTTGGAGCTTTAATGAACCTTGGTATCAAACGCGAGATGCTGGGAGACATATTTATAAAGGATAAGGAAGCCTGTGTTTTTTGCAGGGACAATATAGCACAGTTCATCGTGGACAATCTTACGAGAGTAAAGCATACATCCGTTAAAACAGTAATTGCAGACAATATTGATGAAATAACCGCTCCGGATATGGATGATAAGATCATACAGGTATCCTCGCAGAGAATAGATGCGGTCATTGCAAGAGTATACAATCTGTCAAGACAGGAAGCTCTTGATCTGTTTCCTGCAGGACTTGTGTATCTTAACGGAAGGAGCTGCAGTGAGAATGCAAAACAGTTAAGTGTGTCCGATGTGATATCCGTAAGGGGCAAAGGCAAGTTCGAATACACGGAAGAGCTTGGCCTGAGCAAAAAGGGTAAGCTTAACTGCAGAGTCAGGATATACAGGTGATGCAGCCTTGGAGAATCATCACATGAAGACGGAAAATAAAAAAACAGGAATATTGCTGATTATACTGGCCGGATGCTTTTGGGGAAGCATGGGTATTTTTGTGAGAAAACTCGGTGAGGAAGGCTTTGATTCCATTCAGATAGTATCAATACGTGTAACCCTGGCTGCATTGGCCTTCAGCCTGATATTATTTATTAAGGAACGCTCCGGATTTAAGATCTCACTCAGGGATATTCCGCTTTTTCTGGGACTCGGTTTTGGAAGCATATTGTTTTTTACCATATGCTATTTTACGGCTATAAATATGATGTCGCTTTCAACGGCGGCTATCCTTCTGTACACTTCTCCCATCTGGATCATGTTAATGTCGGTTCTGTTCTTTCATGAGAAGCTGACCGGGAGGAAGCTGCTTGCCCTTGCGGCTGCTTTTGGAGGCTGTGTGCTGATATCCGGAATTTCCGGAGGAGGAATAACACTGACGGGATTGCTTGTCGGCCTGGGCTCGGGGATTGGATACGGATTGTACAGTATATTGGGAACCATAGCTCTTAAGCGTTATTCACCATATACGGTTACTGCATATACATTCCTTTTTGCGGCAGCAGGCTCCCTTATCATATGCCGGCCGGGAGAAATGTTTGGAAGTTTTGCAGCTTCGGATCATTTGGCGGGACTGATATTATTCTGCTTTTTGACTGCGTTCGTCACGGCAGTGATCCCGTTTCTGGCATATACACTGGGACTGGAATCGGTAGAGGCAAGCAAGGCGGGAATTCTTGCTACGATAGAGCCTATGGTAGCCACTCTGTTCGGAGTTCTCATTTTTAAGGAACCGTTAACGATTTTTTCAAGTCTTGGGATCCTTATGATCCTGTCATCGGTTATTATCCTTAATACAAAGGATTGATCCATTTAGAGATAATCAAACAGGGATTGAACCCGGTCTGTTATATTTATCATTTCGGCAAGGGAAACCCTGTCTTTGATTGAATAAAGCCTGGAATTGAGGTCGAACTGGCGGAGATTGTCACACAGAACATATCTGTCTGATCCTATGGGATAGGCCAGAGTAGCGCCGGTATCTTCCGATACGACAGGACATACAATAACCCGCCCGGATTCGTTGTACAGATTCCTGCTGACAACGAGTGCCGGATATTTAATGCCTTCTATCTTAATGATGTGTCCCTGTTCTACCATATTTCACTTCCTACAGGTTCACCCCAGTCGATTTCATCCGATACTACGAGCTTTCCGCCTTTTTCCATTACATATTCTTCCAGTGTCCTGTGTTCAAAGGTAAATCCCGAATTGATCAGATCCCTTATCTGCGCATCGGACATATGATCCAATACATTCATATCAAGCCTCCTTGTGTCAGACAAATAGCGTCTCAGCCTCTCGTTTCCGGAAATAACATCTTTCTCCTCAATATCAATAAAGAATTCGCCTGCCTCAATACCAAAGTATCTGCCCAGCCTGTCAAGCTGATCCTCTCTGGGGATAGTCCTTCCGTTAACCCAGTCGCAGAGCGTAGTGTACTTAATATCAAGATCCCTGCTAAGGCAGCGGCGTGTTATACCCTTCTGCTCCATAAGAAAGCGCAGATTTTGTGAAAAAATCATCCTCATATTTGCCTTTTTTGTTGTGGCAGTCATATTTATCCTCCGTTACGATAATATCGTAATTATTGTACGATAATATCGTAAATTCGTCAACACCTGTGAAACAGGGGGACCCGTTAACAATAATTTCGTGTTTAGGTGTTCTTATGATAGCTATAGTAATTTCACTTGTACTTGAAAATATATGAACATTGTTTTATAATATGCTTCGGTTAGCAAAGCCTAACCAAAAACCGGGAAATATAAATGAGGCGTTTTATGGAAAATATTATCATAGTTACAGTCCTTATACTTATTCTGGCAGCAGCCATATACGGTACGGTAAAAAGGATCCGTTTCGGGTCGTCTTGCTGCGGTACAAAGACACCGCCCGAGAAGAAGGTAAAGGTTAAAGACAGGAACAAGAACAATTACCCGTATAGATATATACTGAGCGTGGATGGTATGCATTGCAGTAACTGTGCACGCAGGGTTGAGAATGCTTTAAACAAGACGGAAGGAAGATGGGCGACGGTAGATCTGGCCGATAAAGAGGTAAGTCTGTACTCCAAGCACGAGGAAACGGACAGAGATCTTGCAGGTGTGATCGCTGCATCGGGTTATACAATGCTGTCATTTAAAAAATGCTGAATATAAAAGATATTTTTTTGAGCAGGTGTTAGCAAACGCTAACCATAAAAGTCATTTATGCAGATAAGGAGGATGTGATGAAAAAATTATCAGAACTTGGGAAGGATTCGGTGGCGGTTATCAAAAGCCTTGACGGTGATCAGCGCTTTATGAGCAGGATCACGTCCATAGGTCTTACGCCCGGGAGTACGGTAACAGTGATCAAGAATGAAAAGAACAGACCATTGCTGGTGTATTCGAGGGACACGATGATCGCACTGAACAGATCGGAGTGTGAAATGATAGGTGTTGAGATCGGAGGGAAAACGGCATGAGCGAAATGAGTGAAACAGTGATAGCACTGCTTGGACAGCCTAATTCCGGAAAGTCAACACTTTTCAATGCACTTACCGGAATGAAACAGCACGTAGGTAACTGGCCGGGTAAGACGGTTGAAAAAAAGGAAGGTAATTTCGAATATGGCGGAAAAAAATATCTGGTGGCCGATCTTCCCGGAACCTACAGCCTTTCTGCCAATTCCGATGAAGAGATGATAACCCGTGACTATATCGCATCGGGAAAGGCTGATGTGGTATGTATACTGGCCGACAGCTCGCAACTTGAAAGAAGCCTTTATATGCTCGCTGATTACGCAGGGATCACGGTTCCGTGTTTCCTTGTTCTTAACATGAACGATGTGGCAAAAGAACAGGGAAAGTCAGTCGATGCAAAAGAACTTGAGAAGAAACTGGGTATTCCGGTTGTATCTTTCTCGGCTCCTGATACCAAATCCTATGATGTTTTCTATAAGACGCTTCAGCGTGCGGTAAATGAAAAGACCGTACTGGATCCGGAGGATCTTGAAAAAAGATATGACAGGCTGGAAGCATACGGCAGGATCAAAGCTCTCATTCCGGATAACGTGATCCCGGGATACTCCAAGACATGGCTGGCAACCAAGGCTGTTGAGTCAGATGCACCTGTTATAGCAAGGATCAGGACGGCACTTACAGGAGATAGTGTAAAAGCCCTGGACGAAGCACTCTCTACGGTGGATAAGGGTGTGGTCATCACCGGTGAGTGCAAGTTCGAGTGGATCGATGAACTTCTGTCAGGTACGGTAAAATATAAAGAGTCCAGGGTTTCGCTTGGCAAATTCGACAGGCTTATCACTCATCATATATGGGGCAAGCCCGTAGTGGTACTGATAATAATCCTGGGTCTTATCGCATCCTTTATACCTGCCCTTCCGCTTATGGGAGTAGGCCAGCTTATCGCCGCGATTCCGGATCCGCTTAATGAAGCCATGCTGTCTGCGGGCTGTCCGGCATTTATCGCTGCACTTATCTGTGATGTATTGCTTCGATCTTTATCATTTATTGTGCAGATGCTTGGATTCGTATTCGGCGTAACACTTGTATTCGGACTGCTTGAGGAAATAGGTGTGATGGCACGTATTTCATATGTGTTTGACAATACAATGGCCAGGTTCGGACTTCAGGGTAAATCTGTCATGCCGTTTCTTATCAGTTTTGGATGCACAATGGGTGGCGCTGCGGGTACAAGAGTTATCGACAACTGGGGGCAGAAGGTACTTACGATCGCGCTTGCATGGGCAGTTCCATGCGGAGCCGCATGGGCAGTCATCCCCATGCTTTCAACCCTCTTTTTCGGAGCCTGGATGCCTGTGATCATATGCGTGATCCTGCTTGTGATGATCCTTCATATGTGGATAACGGCCAGGGTATTCGGAGGGTCGCTTGTTAAGACAGAAGACAGATACGGAATGATAATGGAACTTCCTCCGTATCATAAGCCCAAGTGGGGAGCCCTTTTAAGATATGTATTCGGCCGTACGAAGGATACTTTTGTAAGAGCATTAAAGGTAGTACTTATAGTTGCCCTTGCATTCTGGCTCCTGTCATATACATCATCAGGCGATATCTCTGCTTCGATCCTTTACAAGGTAGGGCACTTCATAGAACCTGTCACCAGATTCTTCGGTATGGGATGGCAGACTTTCATGGCCTTTATCGCATCAAGCCTTGGTAAGGAAGGAGCTCTCGGTGTGCTCAGCACGATCTTTACGGGTTCCGGGACCATATCGGTGGGTTCGGTCGTAAGCGGCGCTGCAGCAGAAAATATTAATGAATTACTTGTTGCAAATGTACCAAAGCCCGAAGCTCTTGCTCTGGTTTTTGCAATGACCTTCAATATGCCCTGTATAGTTGCCCTTGCAGCCACGTATCAGGAAACGCATTCAGCGAAGTGGACAGCAAGAATAGCACTTTACTATACGGGAATGGCACTTGTTATAGCAGGGATCGCATATCGCATAGGCCTGCTTATCTGGTAAAGAAAATGGAAGAATTGATAAAATTATTAAAGGATGGAAGATCACGAACCCTTGAAATGCTCGCCATGGACCTTGGAACATCGGTTGAAAAGGTGAAGAGGGATATAGAATTTCTCGAGCGCACCGGTGTCATAAAGAGGATCAAATTTACGGAAACATGCAGTCAGGGTCATTCCTGCGACGGCTGTACGGGCTGCGGCACAGGCAATAAGGCCTGTGCCTCCTGCATGCCGGAAGGGGGATTTCAAAACATGGGTACTATGTGGGAGGTTAGGCAGGATGCCCCGATTCCAAAGACTAATAAATCCACTTGATAATCGTTAAACAATATTCTATAATATATTACGGTTAGCAGAATCTAACCAAACTTTTGTCCGAAATGTTTAACGGATATATTTTTTTGATCAAGGGTTAGCAAGAGCTAACGCAAAGGAGGCGATTATCATTATGAAACTGAAAGGAATCGGATTATTTGCACTGGGGACTCTGTTTGGACTTGAAGGGATCAAGCTGTTATCTTCCAAGGATGCCAAAAAGGTTTACTCACAATGTACGGCGGGGGTATTGAGGATAAAGGATTCCGTTCTTGACCAGGTTACGACTCTTCAGGAGAACTGTACGGATATCTATGAAGAAGCAAAGGATATCAATGAGAAGAGATCCAAAAAGGAAGAAGATGCACAGGAATGAAGTTTATAATAAAGCATGAAATAAAAAACAGGATCCGTATACATCTTCCCATGAAGCGGTTAAGCTTTAAGGAAGCGGATACCCTCGAATACTATCTTAAGATCCATGATGAGGTAGGAGAAGTACGAGTATATGAACGGACTGCTGACGCGGTGGTGTTTTTTACCTGTGACAGATCCCGCATCATGGAAATAATAGGAGCATTCTCATTTGATGATATAAATGTGCCGGAGCGCGTATTTGAAAGTTCCGGAAGGGAACTTTCGGCAAAATATTACGATAAGATAGTGACTGCCGTGATCCTGCACTACGCCAAGCGTATCATCCTGCCGATTTCGATAAGAAGGGTGTTTGATACTGTCAAGACGGCCGGATATATCCTTCGCGGCCTCAGGACACTGAAAAACAGGCGCCTGCAGGTGGAGATGCTGGATGCCATGGCCATTACCGTTGCGGTACTGACGGAGGATTACAATACGGCCTCAAATGTAATGTTCCTTCTTAAGGTTGGAGATACTCTTGAGGAATGGACACATAAACGTTCAGTGGATGATCTTGCAAGAAGGATGTCGCTCAATGTCGATAAGGTATGGCTTCTTACGGATGACGGAGAAGTACAGACCGATTCATCAAAGGTCGAATGCGGCGACAGGGTTATCGTAAGAATGGGAAACATGATCCCATTTGACGGAGAGGTGATCATGGGAGAAGCCATGGTCAATCAGGCATCCATGACGGGAGAATCCGTGGCGGTACGGAAAGAGACGGGCATGAGTGTGTTTGCGGGTACTGTGGTTGAAGAGGGCGACCTGACTATCCGCGTGACCCAGACTGAAGGGTGCGGTCGTTTCGACAAGATCGTGAAAATGATCGAGGAATCCGAAAAGCTTAAGTCATCGCTTGAGAGTAAGGCGGAAAGACTTGCCGATAAGCTGGTTCCATATACACTTCTGGCAGCCGGACTGACCTGGGCCATAAGCCGCAACGTTACCAAGGCTGTATCAGTGCTTATGGTTGATTATTCATGTGCGTTAAAAATGGCAATGCCAATATCGGTATTGTCTGCGATAAAGGAAGCCTCGGAATATAACATAACCGTCAAGGGAGGTAAGTTCCTTGAAGCCGTAGCCGATGCGGATACGATAGTATTTGACAAGACAGGAACCATCACGAAGGCTCAGCCGACGGTTGTCAGGGTTGTTTCATTTTGTGATGAACCGGAAGATGAGCTGTTAAGACAGGCCGCCTGTCTGGAGGAACACTTCCCGCACTCGGTGGCAAGAGCTGTTGTTGACTGTGCTCTGAATAAGGGGCTTTCACATGATGAACTCCATACAAATGTTGAGTATATAGTGGCACATGGTATCGCTTCGCAAATTGATGGAGAAAGAGCCATTATCGGAAGTTATCATTTTGTGTTTGAGGATGAAGGAGTGACCGTAGCAGACGATAAAAAAGAAATGTTTGCATCCCTGCCGGATGAGTACTCACATCTATATTTTGCAAAAAACGGGGAACTGTCGGCATGTATACTTATTGAGGATCCCATGCGCAAAGAAACACGAGATGTTGTAAGACTGGTTGATAGGGTGACCGCAAAGCCAGTATTTATGCGGGGTTAAAGGGTACTGAATGAAAATGTACCACAAATATACCACAAATCGCGTGGTATAGTGTGGTATGACTTTTGCGATATAACCGAATTATTGTTTAAGGATAAGACACTTTCTAAGGAAACTCCTTGGAGAGTGTCTTTTTTGTGCGGTCTGTAAAAGGAGGAGAAACAGCGAAATGAATGCAAAAAGTGAGAAATCATTAAACAAACTGAGGGATATTATTGATTTGGACGATGAGGAAAGAAAGTTTATACGAACAAAGGAAGCCGAACAGATTTACAGTATCGGAAGAAAGGTGATCTATAAGATAGCAAAAAAATCGGGAGCCTTCTATAAGGTTGGAAAGATAGTAATGATTAACAAGAGGCGTTTTGAAGAAGGTTTAGAGAAATATTTTAGATTCAGTGAGGAGGAGCAGGAATAATGAGGGAGACAGCGACAGGAGCAGGGCTCTTTTTACAGGAGCCCGAAAAAGAAGTATCTAAGGTAAGAGTACAGTCAACTCCTACGGAGATTGATAACTTCCATAGGTTTTTGGAAAAGTGCCAGGAACTTGGGCTATGTGAGGTTCTCAATTTCTCCGCAACATTTCCTAATATAGGTACCAGAAGGTACTACAGGGCATATTGTGATATCGTTGTGAAGGAGGTGGCTGATAATGAGTAAGATTATAGCAATAGCGAATCAGAAAGGTGGGGTCGGCAAGACTACCACAACGGTGAATTTAGGTATTGGCCTGGCACACGAGGGGTATAAGGTACTCCTCGTGGATGCCGATCCGCAGGGGGATATGACCAAGAGCCTAGGGATAACGGATCCCGACAGCCTTGAAACGACTATATCAACCATTCTCATGGATGTAATCAACGATGAAGCGGTTGATCTTAACGGAATAATCCATCACGAGGAAGGAGTTGACTTTATTCCTTCAAACATAGAGCTTTCGGGCCTTGAGGTGTCGCTTGTTAATGTACTCAGCAGGGAGATGATAATCCGGAATTATATCAGCCAGATACAGGATATTGCACATTATGACTATGTTATCCTGGACTGCATGCCTTCGCTTGGGATGCTGACTATAAATGTCCTTACAGCCGCAGATGAGGTGATCATACCATCCCAGATGGCATATCTGTCAGTAAAAGGTCTCCAACAGCTCATAAAGACCATATATAAGATCAAGCGCCAGCTGAATCCTAAACTTCAAATTGCCGGCGTGGTACGCACTATGGTCGATACCCGAAATAACTACACGAAGGATATAATGGCTGTTCTTGATGATGCATATTCAGATTCCCTGACGGTATATAACACCTGTATCCCGTCATCAGTAAAGGCGTCAGAATCAAGTGCTGTGGGTAACAGCGTATATCTCCATGATCCAAAGGGCAAGGTGGCAGCTGCTTATACGACTTTTGTGAAGGAGGTGCTGACTGATGAGTGCAGATAAGAAGAGGCCTGGACTTGGGATAAAAATGACTTCCTATGATGAATTATGCGGAGGCGATATAGGACTTGATAATTCGGTTGAGATAAATATAGAGGAATTACATGATTTTCCGGACCATCCGTTCAGGGTAAAGGACGATGAACAGATGGATGAGCTCGTCAAGAGCATATCCTTAAGAGGGATAATCAACGCCATAATAGTAAGAAAGGATCCTGCAGGCGGATATCAGATAATATCCGGACATAGAAGGACGCATGCTGCAAGAAAGCTTGGCATGGATAAGGTACCGGTGCTTGTCGTGGATGTGGATGATGATATCGCAGCTCTGATGATGGTTGATTCTAACATCCAAAGAACGTATATATCACCCGGAGATAAAGCCAGGGCAATAAAGAGGAAATATGATTCCCTTATACACAGGGGAGAAATTGCAGAAAAATGGTCAAATGATGAGATTGGTGAGATTTATGGCCTTTCAGGGAGACATGTCCAGAGATATCTACGACTTAACGAGTTGATTCCGGAACTCCTTGCTGAAGTGGATAGTAGAAGATTGCAGTTGATGGCTGCAGTCGAACTATCATTTATCGATAAACATGTTCAGAAATGGATATATGAGGAATTCATTAATGGTGCGGGCATAAATTTGGAAAAAGCAAAGAAGCTTAGAATCCTATCTGAGACAGAAGAACTATCAAAGGAAGATGTTGAGGAATTGCTTCATTCAGGAAACAGGATTCGAAAAAGAGAACTGGTGATAGAGGAGAATCAGCTTTATGCTTATTTTCCTTTGGATTATACGACCGAACAAATGCGGGAAGTTATTTACAAGTTGCTTGATGAATGGAAAGCAGGCAAGAAAGAAGAGGTGGAATGATGGCAGTATTAACAAGTGGTAATCCGGCTGTCGATATGATGGGCAGCATAAGGATAACAGGAAATATAACTGACCTTGAATGGTACAAGCACATCAGAAAACCTTCAGGCAAACCCAATCATCTTGCAGTAAGTATATTATCCGATATTGTGTATTGGTACCGTCCTACAGATATACGTGATGAGAATACAGGATTTGTAATAGCAAAAAAGACGAAGTTTAAAGGGGATCTCCTTCAGAAAACCTACAAAGCATATGCAGATATGTATGGAGAATCAAGGGATTGCGTAAAGAAAGCCTTTGATCAGCTCGAAAACATGGGGCTTATTAAACGGTATTTCAGGGATATAGTCCACCCGGATGGCACCGAGAGTAATAATGTTATGTTCATAGAGCTGTTTCCAATGGAGCTTTGTAAGATATCCAACATAGAATTACCTGAGAAAGGGGAGGTCCCCCTAAAAATCACACCCCCTCCCCTTGAAAATGAGGGGAGGTTAACTGAAAAACACCATGAGGAGGCCCTAAAAACCGTAGGAGGTCATGGTGATCCTGGTGATACCCTCCCCCCAAAAAAAGACCCACCTCCCCTCGGAGATGACAACAATACATATAATATACAAAAGACTATACAGGAGAATAATTCAGAGATTATAAACAGAGATTATCATTCGTTCATTCGCGGCGGTACGGATCCATCTCTTTCTGAGAGAGAGAACGAAAGAAAGGCAGATGTTTATGACCATGATAACAGTTACAGACTTATTTCCGGTAATATTGGCTATGATGATCTTGTTTTGAAGCATCCTGCCAACAGAAAAGTAATAGATCGTATTCTAAAGATATTGGTAGATACCGTATGCAGCAAGGAACCCTATATGTTCGTTGCAAAAAAAAATAGATCTATAGGTGAAATCAGGGATAGATATTTATCACTCAAGAGAGATCATATAGAGCATGTCCTGAAAAATCTGCCGGAGGATGACAGTGGTGTTGTGTTAAAGGACAAGTTCCTTATGGCCTATCTATTTAATGCTACGGAGACTATCGACCAGATATGCAGCACAAAGAATCTTCATCATAAGCTTGGTCCAGGATTTATAGACATGAATCAACGAGAATATGATTATGCAGCATTGGAGCGAGAGGCATTAGCATACTAGAAAGAGTTTGTGACATAAAGTCAGAAAGTTTGACAATATAAAGTTTTGGACGTTACGTCCAAAAGTTAGGCAGATAGTTTTCGTAATGAGTTTTGGACGTTACGTCCAAAAGTTGGAGGCAGACATGAAGATAGTAAAGAAGATATTCAGATTACTCATAAGGGTCATAGTTGCAATAATCCAGATACCGCTTACAATTGCGTATTTTGTTATTGGTATCCTTGGAAGCCTGCTCAAGGGAGCCGGTTGGCTGACAGGAATGGTATTGTTTGGGCTTGCGCTAATCTTATTCATATTCCGAGAATTCGACAGTACTAAACAGATGCTTATTTTGTTTGGAGTTGCCGCAGGCCTTGTGATCATGCCGGAACCGGTAACTATGTTTCTGACGGAAGGAATACTCAGTATAAAGGATTTCATAGGCAGCCTTGCAAAAGGATGACATGTAAAGCCCCCATATCAGTCTGGTGTGATATGGGGGCAATATATGTAATGCGGCAGATCAGTTATGGATTGCAGCTAGTCGAGGGAATATCCCTTTGAGGGATAATTTGAGGTATTGATTATAGTATCAACCTCCTTTCCTCGACGGGTATTATATCATATTTACACTCGAAATCGGATAAGTGGTTTGGTTTTAATTTTATAAATCTAGGCTTTCTACCCGAAAAAGACCGCTGTAGGGTTGCGTCTCTCATTGCTGTGAGGTGACAAATTCAAATATCTTATCATCCATTTCGCTAAAATTCATAAATGCTCCTTTTTTTACAAGGCAAAATCTATTGGATATGAGTTCGTATATGTTGTATACCAGATTTCTTCAGGAATATTCTCCCTGTTTATGACAAGCCTCCTATTCTCGTTACTCTTATCATTCTCATTTTTGCATTGAACCTTAATCTCAAAATCATCTTGTAGTAGACCATTATCATCGAAAACTGGGAACGATGCTTCTGCTTCTCTTGTAGCAAGACAATAATCTGCTTCATCTTTGAACTTCACGCGAAATGTATACATCTGCATTTTTCTGAGCCAATAATACACTCTTTCAAGACGATCGTCCTTAACAATGTTAAATTGCTTTTGGATATCACTACCATGAGAGCCAAGCATTATTCCTCCCAAGAGCATAATATATAAAAGCATAGTATTGTGCCGTATTTTTTTAACGCGATCCCAGTCATAGTTATTATGCAAATGGAAGCTATCATTTCTACATTCAATACGATAGCAGTTTAGGCAGTCAATGATAGTCTTATTATATGATTCATCAGCTGTAAGTATGGTTTTCTTGTTAATATCTATAAATCTTATCAGAGATCCTATTGTAGTATCAGCATATTTGAGATTCTCTGTAGTCAAGTCGATAAGCTTCGGCTTACGACCATCTTCGCTTTTTTTTCCTCTATTCTTAATCTTGTAGCCCTTGTCCACCTCTCCAGTAACAATTGTTGCTAACAGTTGCTCAATGGACTTCAGATAGCCGCTAACAACAGCCGTATAATCGAATAGATCATTCTCATTATATTGAGAATAGAGATATTCAGACGTTAAGAAGCTCTTCGCACAATCGCTTCTACCTACCAATGCTTTATATAGTTTTCTATCTGAATATGCTTCTGTTATGCCAGATTCAGAAAGTAATTTTTTAGATCTCCGTTCAATATCTTGCGAGAAGCCCTTCTCAATGTCGGTTTTGAAATTATCTAAGTCTATTATCCTGTATCCATAGTGAGTATCTCGTCTCTGATCTTCTGGAAGCGTAGCATCCTTTTTCTCTATAGCAGCAAAGGTATGAATATTATTAACAGAGTTTTTGAGGACAATTCGCTCTTCATCAAGCCTATGCTCGAATAAAACAGGAGCCGTAAGCTTTGGAAGCGAACTAATTCCTATTGTTTCTTGATAATCCTGTATAGTTTTTCGCATAAATAATTCATATGCGGTACTTTCTGCATCGCCCAACCATTCTGAAACGAACTCTTTAATACCTACAATATCAACATCACCCGATATACCATATGTCCTTCTTTTTTTCTCTTCGTCAGATATTCCATCGATGTTAAACCAGTCAATAATAATAATCTTTGTTACCATTCGATTCCCAAAGAATTTTTCGGCATCCCATGAATGAATATCCGTCAATCTACATCCTATGAGATCCTTCTCATTATTAATAACTATTTCAAAGCCAGCATTATCTTCAAACTCCTTATTGGAGCAAAATACTTCTCCATCGACATACTGATCCTCTGGTATAGTATATATGGGCGTATAAATATCAAAGCCTTTTTCTTCTAAGACCTTTTCAAAAAAACTTGTTACTAAATACTGTCTTATATATGTCTCTAGCCTAGGTTCAAAGTATTTTTGAATTGCATATTCCCTTGTGATCAGATCCAAATCTGCAAAACCAAACCTTGAAGGTTCATAAGAAAATAATGTCAATTCCATCATAATCTGTCTACTAAATTCTTGATATGCTTCTGTCATGGCATCTACAAAAGAATCAGAAACATCCTGTTGTTTTATCGCAGAAATAAACTCAGAGTTCATTGACATGGTAACGTCTCCTCCTCATTGTTAGTAAAAATGGCACATAACCCGAAGATCATGTGCCCTGATAAATCGGGGTTAGCAGTCGCTGTTTCCAGCGACTGCGTACTCCTTGCAAGCATCAACCACGAGGGTCGATACTCTTTCAGCTGCATCAGCATCCATCTTCACAGCGAAGATGATGCCAACCGCCGAAGCACCAAGGGCAACGACAAACTTCCAGTCAATCAAGACAGTGTAGTTCATAGCACTACCTCCTTTCTGAGCTAAGCTCAAGATTTATATATGGTAGACTATGTTGCCCTTGTTCCGTAATGGAATATTAAAATATAACACAGTACAATTAGACTGTCAACAAACATTTTAAGATTTTTCAAAATAGAATAAGTTCAGTTATTCCAATAGTAATGGTATTGTCTCGTATCTTTCCAAGAATATTATCTAATCACACCTTTTCGGTTTTTTAGGTATGCAGCAAACTTGCTACATCCAATGGAGTGTTCATTTGCTTGAACAACTCCACCTGCTTTTTAAGACAATTACATACAGTCCATTGCCCATGACGCTTATGGGCTTTGACCATCCG
>JAEEHY010000264.1 GCA_016281085.1 Lachnospiraceae bacterium | reverse complement strand
TCTTCAGAAGCCAGTGTCAGGAGAAAGGACTGACTTACAGTAGCAGCGTGGATGATCGGATCGGGGATTATTATATAGGTGATAAGACCAAGCTTTCACAGGTATTTATTAATATCCTTGGAAATGCTGTTAAATTCACGCCCGAGGGTGGAAGAGTCGAGCTTATGGTAAGAAAGACCGGCGGATTTGACGGACGGTCAACCCTTCAGTTCACGATAAACGACACCGGCGTTGGTATGAGCAAGGAATACCTTCCAAGGCTGTTTGATACCTTCAGTCAGGAGGAAGAGGGTGCAACGGATAAATACGGAAGTACCGGCCTCGGAATGGCGATAACCAAGAGAGTCGTTGAGATGATGAACGGCGAGATCCGAGTGGAGAGCGAGAAGAATAAGGGGACTTCATTTATCGTAACCGTAACACTGCTCGATTCCGACAGAAAGAAATCGGATGGAACAGACAGCATAGAGATCGTTCCCCAGAATATGAAGGTCCTTGTGGTAGACGATGATCCGATAGCCTGCGATCAGGCCAAACTTGTGCTTTCAAGGGTCGGAATTAATGCATATACAGCCGATTCCGGGCAGGAGGCAGTGGAGCTTGTTAAGATCAGTCAGGCAAGACAGGAACCCTTTAATCTGATCATTGTCGACTGGAAGATGCCGCAGATGGACGGAATAGAAACAACCAGACAGATCCGTTCATATATCGGAAAAGAGACCGCTATCATTATTCTTACGGCATATAATCAGGATGACATTTTTGATGAAGCAATGTCGGCGGGAGTAGACAGTCTGGTCGCAAAACCTCTTCTGCTTGAGGATCTGTTCCATGAGCTCAGGGATGTGCTGAAAAAAAGAGGTGCAGCTGCAGATAATGAGGCTCAGGAAGTCAGTCTTGAAGGAAAGCGTATACTGATGGCTGAGGATATGGAGATAAATGCGGAGATCATGACAAACATAATGGCTATGTGGGGCATCCATACCGATCACGCCACGAACGGTGAGGAAGCAGTTAAGATGTTCGAGGAATCGGAGCCGGGATATTATGATGCGATACTTATGGATATGAGAATGCCCAAGATGGATGGACTTACGGCCGGCAGGACAATACGTGCTTCATCTCATAAGGATGCCCTGACTATACCGATAATCGCTCTTACGGCCAATGCCTTTGATGAGGATGTACAGCAGAGCCTGCAGGCGGGGTTGAATGCCCACTTAAGTAAACCTGTCGAACCGGATTTACTGTTTGAAACTCTTAAGAAGCTTATAACGGATTAGGAATGCTTTATGGGTGCAGCACGGGATAAATTTGATGCAAACAGCAAAAGACAGTAAGAAAGAACAAAATAGGAAGACAGATCCTTTGTTTATAACCGACAGAGCTTCGGGCGGGGTATATTACGGAGGCGACCAGGGGTGGTACAGTTCAAACACCAGGGCATTTGCCGGCTGCGGTTCGGTAGCTGGTCTGAATATGCTGAGGATCCTTGCGCACAAATACCCGGAGGTCTTTGATGATAAGAAGATTTCCCCGGATTTGAGAAGGCTTAAGGATGAGACCCTGTATAAGGATGAATTTGTATACCTGATGAGCGGTATATACAGGAAAATGCTTGTGGCAGAGGTTCCCCTGATACGAAAGATATATGACGGGACGACACGTACAAACAAAGTATTTAAGGTGATTCCCTCAAGCCTGGGACTGAGCCTGAGCGGATTTATAACCGGAATGCTCAGATACTGCAGAAACCAGGGCCTTTTTCTTCATGTAAAGGCAATGCCCACAGCTTTCAGTTCATATGACAGAGGACTTGATTTTATCAGGGAAGGTCTGAAAAACAGCGGAAGTGTGGTGATCCTTACATCTCTTAACAGGCATCCTCTGAAAATGTATAACGGAAACAGCGGCGAGCTAAAGAACGGATATGACAGCAGGAAGGGTGTCAGGTCACATTTCATGACCATAACCGGAATAGTTGAGGGTAAGGACGGTGAGCCTCCTCTTATAAAGCTTACCACCTGGGGCAGAGTGGCAACGGTACCCTATGACAGGCTTAACCGGTCATGGCAGAAGATGAGAGCATTTACAAGCTGCCTTTTTTATTTTACCCCCGTTGATTCAAAATCGGAGGTGATAAAGGATATGGCAGGTGCGTATATAGTATATGCAAAAGCATTGTTCCGGGGTCTGTTCGGATGGATGCTGAAGGATTAGGTGAGTCAGGGGATGTTTCCTCTGGCTCGTTGTGATAGATGAAGCAGTTGGGAAGAAGCTGATGAAGAGAAGGAAAAATATAACAGGAGCTCTGGCTTTATGTATTATACTGTCGGGTATTGCAGGATGCCATGCACGGCAGCAGGAAAGACCGGCTAAGGCAGAAATGAACTCACAAACAGGAGAGGACCCAAAAGGCGAAGATACTCAATCAGAGGAAAAACCACAGGAAGAGCCGAAGATCATCGTGGTTAATGATGTGGCTGGTGAAGTAAACACCGGACATGAGGAGATGCCGATCGCGCCTGAACAAAACAGGATGAGTGAACAGACGGAAAAGAAGGATGAGCAAATTGACGAACAAATAGATGAACAAAAGACAACGGAAGATTTCTATATATCCGGGATCACGGATGAAATCTTTGCTCGTATACAGGGACTGTCGTTTAAGGATGACTGTACACTGCCCAGAGAGGATTTAAGATATCTTCATGTGCTTCATAAGGATATAGACGGAAATGTGCATGAGGGCGAGATGATAGTAAATGTCCATATTGCGGAGGATGTTCTGGAAATACTTAAGGAACTGTATGAACAGGATTATCCCATAGAGAAGATAAGGCTGGTCGATGAATACGGGGCTGATGATGAGGCATCGATGGAGGATAACAATTCATCCTGCTTTAATTTCCGTTTTGTGCCGAGGACTACCAAGGTATCCAAGCACGGACTGGGTCTGGCGGTGGATATTAATACTCTGTACAATCCGTATATAACAACGGTGGACGGAAGGATAAATGTGGAACCTTCCAATGGTGAACCTTACGCCGACAGGGACAGGGAATTTGATTATAAAATAGAAAAGGGTGATCTGTGTTACCGTCTGTTTAAGGAACACGGTTTTGAATGGGGCGGTGAGTGGAAGAATTCAAAGGATTATCAGCATTTTGAAATACCAAGTGCAAGAATAAATGAATGGTATTGAGTATTCCCGGAATAATAATGCTTGCATTTTGCCGGAATATATATATAATTAACATGCGCGCTTTTTAAGACGCCAAGCAGTTCGGGTCCGATATCCTGCTTGTAAAACCTAAAACCAAAGGAGAACAAAATGAATAAGTTAAAGAAAGAGATGGAGGATTACAGCGTCCTCTTAAGAAGTGTGCCTTCCATGGTCATTTCCGTATTTATCCTGTCTGTTGTGTGTATGAATCTGTTGGCGGGCAGAGAGCTGTACAGGTCTGATTACTTCTGTATAAACAGTGGTCTCGCATTATCCTGGATATCATTTCTGTGTATGGACTGCATATGCAAAAGATTTGGTGCAAAGGCATCGGTCAAGATTTCCCTGGTAGCAATAGCCGTGAATATCGTAAGTGTTGTCATATTTAAGCTTCTTGTTATGACACCCGGACATTGGGCAGCATATTATTCCGCACCGGACGCAGGTGTAGGAGAATACATTAATGCCGGTATAGACGCAACCTTTGGCGGTGCCTGGTATGTGGTAATGGGGTCGGCAGTTGCAATGCTGTTGTCCTCCGTAGTCAATTCCCTTCTTAACCAGATCATAGGGAAGCTGACTGACCGTGGAGGATATAAGGGATTTGCTTCCCGCAGTCTGGTATCTACCTGTGTTGCACAGTGGGTTGACAACTTCGTATTTTCGGCAATGGTATCCCATGTGTTCTTTGGCTGGAACTGGATGCAGGTCATCATCTGCTCCACAACTTCAATGATCATCGAGCTTGTTCTGGAAGCGGTATTCTCACCGTTCGGATACAGGGTTTCGGCTTCATGGGAAAGGAATTCGGTGGGACAGAGATACATAGAGCGTTTAAAAGCCAATGCATAGCGGATCAAACATGGATGACCGGGAAGAGATATGGAATTATACAGACTGTCAGGTGTTGAGCTTGGAAGAGAAGTAAACAGAGGGAATATAGCTCCAACAGAGGTGATACGGTACTTTGCGGACCGTATAGAGGAGAGAAATCCGAGCCTGAATGCTTTTACATATACTAAGATAGAGGAAGCCATGGAGGAGGCAGAAAGTCTTGAAGAAAGACTTGCAAAGGGAGAAAAGATCGGTCCTCTTGCTTCTGTTCCTGTAGGGCTTAAGGATTTCCTGCCTACAAAAAAAGGCTGGACCAATTCTCACGGAGGAGTGCATTCGCTGATACGTATTGACAATGAGGATTCGGTCTTTTATGCGGCGGCAAGGGAAGCGGGAGCAATAGCTGTAGGTAAGACGAACTCCCCTGCCTTTGCATTCAGGGGAACGTGCGACAATAAGCTGTACGGACCCACATCGACTCCCTTTGATACAAGATATAATTCGGGCGGATCATCGGGAGGAAGTGCTGCTGCTGTAGCGGACGGGATGATAACCATCGGTCAGGGCTCCGACGGCGGAGGCTCCATAAGGATACCCGCTTCATGGTGCGGCTGCTTTGGCTTCAAGGCATCTGTAGGAACAATCCCTGCAGTAAACAGGCCTGACGGCTGGATGGCAACCCATCCGTACTGTTTCGACGGGGCAATTACCCGTACGGTTGAGGACAGTGCCGTCGTACTTGAATACATGGCACGATACAATCCGCGTGATCCGTTAAGCCTTGACCACGGACACAGGAATTTTACCGAGCTTATGAAACGCCCGTTAAAGGGAATGAAGATAGCCTTTACGCCTGATTTTGGCGTCTTTGCTGTGGATAAGGAGGTAGAACATACGGTACGCATGGCAGCAGTCCGGTTTAGGGAAGCGGGAGCCGTGGTTGATGAAGATGTAAGGTTCAACTTCAGGAGTTCACAGAATGAAATGGCCGAGCTTTGGTGCAGAAGTATCAGTGTTGATACGGCAATAGATATGGAACTGTGGAAGAAAGAGGGTTTTGATCTTGTAAGAGATCACAGGGAGGAGCTTCCCGAGGAATTTATATACTGGAATGAGGTAGCGCTCAGATCGACGATAATGGATTACAGGAGGTTTAATGAAATACGTACCGAGATGCTGGATGCCCAGCAGGATGTATTTGAAAGATATGATCTGATAGTATCTCCCGTGACTGTATGTCCGCCGGTACTAAATGAAAAAGACGGAAATACGAAGGGGCCATTGGAAGTGAATGGTCACAGGACGGAGCAGCTTATCGGTTTTTGTGAGACCTTTATCGAGAATTTCACGGGTAATCCGGCGGCATCTGTTCCGGCGGGGCTTACGTCAGAGGGCCTTCCTGTCGGAATGCAGATAATAGGTAAGCGTTTCCGGGATGAAGATGTGCTGGCGGCTTCTTATTCGTTTGAACAGATAATGCCGTGGTCATATGAAGTTCCCTGGGGCAGAGAAATATAAGTAATGACATAATATGACTGCGTTTACTGAAATACAGCCTACGAACACGGTCAAGACGTTGAGAGATGGAAGGATGACAGAATACTATCTTGCCCCGATGGAGGGGATAACGGGATACATATACAGAAATGCGATACGCGATTATTTCTCAGAAGGGGTTAAGAAGTATTACACCCCTTTTTTGGTTGTACATGAAAAGAGAGCTATGAGCAGTAAGGAGATAAATGAGATACTGCCGGAGAATAACAGAGGGATAAATCTTGTACCGCAGATACTGGCAGATGATGCCGATGGGTTTCTCAGGATAGAGAAAAGTCTTAAGGAGTATGGATACAGTGAGGTGAATTTAAACCTTGGATGTCCTTCGAAAACGGTTGCAGGTAAGGGAAGAGGCTCGGGTTTTCTTGAAAGGATAAACGAGCTTGATGAATTTCTCTATGAAATCTTCAAAAGTAGGGTAATGAATATTTCAGTAAAAACGAGGATTGGAAGCAAAAGCACAGAAGAGTTTGAAAATTTGTTGGGTATATTCAACAAATATCCCATACATGAACTGACAATCCATCCGAGAATAAGATACGAATATTACACCGGCACACCACACAGAGAAATTTTCTACGAAGGTTTTAGAGGAAGTGTTAATCCCGTATGTTATAACGGAGATGTTTTGTCCGGGAAAGATGTTGATGAACTGATGTATGGTACGAAGGGAGAACTTAAAGCCATCATGATCGGCAGAGGAATGCTGAGAGATCCTTCACTTATCAGAAAACTGTCGGGAGGGGAATCGTATTCAAAGGGTGAGTTAAAGGATTTTCTTAAGAGGATCCGTATGGATTATACACAGGTATTCAGCGGAGAACCCCAGGTGCTTAAGAAAATGAAGGAACTATGGGGATATATGGGAGCCGATTTCGCCGGAAAAGACAGTGTCGTAAGGGATCTTTTGAAGTGCCGCAGCCTGAGCGAGTATAAAATACTCGAACAGATGCTGTTGAGTGAATGAGTCAATGAATAAATTACTTGCTTTGTTATGTTGTATACTATAAAATAATAAGTTGAGTTAATCTTGTTTTTGTTAGGAGGAGTTTTCATGGTAAGTTTGATGGATTCAGGTGCATATCTTGTTAACGGTAAGACACTGATAAAGGATACAAAAGATGCACCGGCACAGGTAGCTGCGGCAGCAGGCAGGGAGATCGGTAAGGAGGAGGCAGCTGAGAATACTATAGCTTACGGTATCCTTGAGGAGCACAATACCTCGGGTTCAATGGATAAGCTTAAGATACGTTTCGATAAGCTTACATCACATGATATAACATTTGTAGGTATAATACAGACGGCACGAGCCTCGGGACTTGAGAAATTCCCCATACCATACGTACTTACGAACTGTCACAACAGTCTGTGTGCTGTCGGAGGAACCATAAATGAGGATGACCATCTGTTTGGTCTGTCCTGTGCCAAGAGATACGGCGGCGTGTTCGTACCGCCTCATCAGGCAGTTATCCATCAGTTTGCCAGAGAAATGCTTGCAGGCTGCGGTAAAATGATCCTCGGTTCCGATTCGCACACTAGATACGGAGCACTCGGAACAATGGCAGTCGGCGAGGGCGGTCCGGAGCTGGTTAAACAGCTCCTTAACAGGACATATGATATAGACAGACCGGGTGTTGTGGGTGTATTCCTGACAGGAGCACCTAATCCGGGGGTAGGACCTCAGGACGTCGCTCTTGCGATAATAGGAGCCGTGTTCAAGAACGGATATGTGAAGAACAAGGTAATGGAATTCGTAGGCCCCGGTGTTTCTTCGCTCAGTGCGGATTTCAGGATAGGTATCGATGTAATGACAACCGAGACTACCTGTTTATCATCTGTCTGGAGAACGGATGAAGAGATCAGGGAGTTTTATGATATACATGGAAGAAGTGAGGAATATAAGGAGCTTAATCCCGGTGATGTGGCATATTACGACGGTATGATAGAGATAGATCTCAGTACCGTTAAGCCCATGATCGCAATGCCCTTCCACCCGTCCAATACATATACGATCGATGAACTCAACGAGAATCTGATGGATATTCTTGATGATGTAGAGAAGAAGGCATTGGTAAGCCTTGACGGACAGGTTGAATATACGCTTAAGAATAAGGTAAGAAACGGAAGGATGTATGTAGACCAGGGAATAATCGCAGGATGTGCGGGCGGAGGATTTGAGAATATCTGTGCCGCAGCAGATATCCTTGACAATGCGAGCATAGGTGATGATGAATTTACGTTAAGTGTATATCCGGCTTCAATGCCAATATACATGGAGCTTATTAAGAACGGATGCGCAGCTAAGATACTCAGGACGGGTGCAGTTCTTAAGACAGCTTTCTGCGGACCGTGCTTCGGAGCGGGCGATACACCTGCAAACAATGCATTCTCGATAAGGCATTCCACGCGTAACTTCCCTAACCGTGAAGGGTCCAAGCTCCAGAGCGGACAGATTTCATCAGTAGCTCTTATGGATGCCCGTTCGATCGCAGCCACGGCAGCAAACAAGGGATATCTTACAGGTGCCGATAAGGTGATCGAAGCTTCGACTCTTAATAAGTATAAATACTTCTTTGATAAGACAATTTACGAGAACCGCGTGTTTGACTCTCACGGGGTGGCTGATCCTTCGGTTGAAGTAAGATTTGGTCCCAATATTAAGGACTGGCCCAGGATGAGTGCACTGCCTGACAATCTTGTACTCAGATGCGTATCGGAAATACATGACCCTGTAACCACAACCGATGAGCTGATCCCGTCAGGCGAGACTTCATCATATCGTTCCAATCCTCTGGGGCTTGCAGAATTTACTCTGTCAAGGAAGGATCCCAATTACGTAGGACTTGCAAAGGAAATGAAGAAGGCAGAGGATGCAAGGATAAACGGAGGACATCCGTGTGAGGTGAATTCAGACCTTAAGGATGTTATGGGCAGCATAAAGAAGGTATTTCCCGATACAGATAGGACCAATACAGGTTTCGGCAGTACGATATTTGCTGTTAAACCGGGTGACGGTTCCGCAAGAGAGCAGGCAGCTTCGTGCCAGAAGGTGCTTGGCGGATGGGCTAACGTAGCCAATGAATATGCGACCAAGAGATATCGTTCGAATCTCATTAACTGGGGAATGCTGCCGTTCCTTATTGATGAAGGAGACCTGCCGTTTAAGAATAAAGACTACCTGTTCTTCCCCGGAATACGCAAAGCCGTAGAAGATAAGCAGTCTGAGATCAAGGCATATGTTGTCGGTGAAGACCTTAAGGAATTTACCGTAAGGCTCGGAGACCTGACAGATGATGAGAGGGAAATAATACTTAAGGGATGTCTCATTAACTATTACGCAGGATAGTGACCTGCCGGAGGGAGCAGATGGACTCATATTTATACTATTGCAATTCATGTGACAAGCTTTTTAAGCTCAAAAATGCGGGGAAGAAGGTTAAGTGTACAAAGTGTTCTTCACTGCTTACCGATCTGAATATTACGGCTTCCGAATATGAAACTCTCGACAGTGATCAGAAGGATATTCTGAAGCATTGGGAGAGTATTCAGTCCGAAACGGTTCAGGAAGCACCGGTTGAAACACATGAAACAGAGAAGAACAAAGAGATAAGTATTGAAGAGGAACTTCGCAGGTTGTCTGAAGTTCTGAATGAAGATGAGAAGACTATCCGGGAAGAAATAAAGAAACAGGAAGACAAGAAAAAGGATGAGGTGGTATTCGGAATGGAAGATACCGGCCTTGATATGGGTTCTGATACGGAGCTTGACCTGTTTGGATTTGAAGATGACATCAGCAGCTCCGGAGAGCCGGATGATACGAAAAAAATGTCGGTGGATGATCAGAGGAGCATGTCCTTCTTTGAAGATCTGATGGATGATGATGTGGACAGTAAACCGGCAGTTTCAGAGAATACCTCAGCCAAGCCGTCAGAGGGCAGCGGTTCAAGCTTCTTCGGAGATTCAGGTTCATCATCCGGAGGAGGCTCGAGCTTCTTTGCCGGTGCTGGTGCAGCCGGTTCATCGGGAGGCAGTACAGCTACGAGATCAAGCTTTTTTGACGGAGTGGATACCGGATCAAATACCGGTGCAGGCAGCAGTTCCGGCTCAAGCTTTTTTGACGGGGTAGGTACCGGATCGAATACCGGTACAGGCAGCAGCTCCGGCTCAAGCTTTTTCGACGGGGTAGGTACGGGTACAGGTTCGGTATCGGGTTCCGGTTCGAGCTTCTTCGACGGAATGGAAGATAATGAGAAAACCGCATATGAGCCGATATATGTAAATGATGTTTATAAACCTTCAAATACCGGAAGTGATACTTCTTCCTCCTCTTATGATGATGAGTATACGTCTGCATTAAAGACATCAAATATATTGTCATGGGTATTGTGTTTTATGCCGTTTGCCCTGACAATGATATTGACTTTGTTAGCCAAGATCG
>JAEEHY010000263.1 GCA_016281085.1 Lachnospiraceae bacterium | reverse complement strand
TTATATCCTTTGTAACCTGATCCAGATCTATTTCCTCTTCCTCCTCAGTGGTATCCACATATCTTGGGATATTGAGGTTGTAAGCATTCTTGTCTATGATTTCCGACTGGATATCAGCCACATAAGCATACTTCGGAACATCTACTCTGTTTGCATAGGTGTCTATTATCTTCTTAATATGCTCATCAGACAGTTCATTCTGATTTTTACCCTTTATGAAATCCTTGCTCACATCAATAAAGAGTATATTATCACTGTTCCCGTTACGCTTACTCTTAAGCACCAAAATACACACAGGGATCGAAGTACCATGAAACAGATTTGCCGGAAGTCCAATAACTGCATCCAGTCTGTTGACGTTGCTTATGAGCCATTTTCTTATATCTTCTTCTGCCCCACCTCTAAATAGAACTCCATGAGGAAGGAGCACAGCTACACGTCCATCAGCTTCTTCCATATGATAAACCATATGCTGTACAAATGCGAAATCAGCATGAGATTTGGGTGCCAGCTTATCTACTCCCGAATATCTCGGATCATCAGCAAGGTCGGCCTTAGCATCCCACTTGAGGGAATAAGGTGGATTACAGACCTGTACCGTAAGCTTAAGGTCATCACCGTACATATCGTTGGTAAGGGTATCGCCTTTATATATACTGAAATTCTGATAGTCTATGCCATGCATCAACATATTCATTCTTGCAAGGTTATATGTCGTAGGATTATTTTCCTGACCATAAAAATGTCCTACCCTTCCTGTTGTCAGGTGCTTTCTTACATCAAGAAGCATGGAACCGGAACCGCAGGTACAATCACCTACAGTCCTTGCCTCATCAAGTCCAAGAGAAGCAAGGGTAGCACAAAGGGTTGAAGGGCCTACAGGTGTAAAGAACTCGCCACCCTTCTTTCCAGCTCCGCTCTGAAATAATCCTATAAGGATCATATATGCAGTACCCAGAACATCAAATTCCTGATCCTGAAGATCCATATCTATTTCACCTATCTTGGCAATGACCTTGCCTATTTTATCTGTTCTCTCAGATACTGTATCTCCAAGTCTTGTATCCTGAAGACGCATATCGTCAAACAGTCCTGCGAACGCAGCCTCGGATTTATGACCAAGTGTAGATCCCGTAAGTTCATTTACAGCACGTTCATAATCTTCTACAGAAAATCTGTCACCGTCCCCGACAGGCTTTATGATCTTACGGTTAAGCTCCCTGAACAGGTTCTCAGGTTTTATGATATACCCCAGGTGTTCAAGGCTCCATTTCTCAACGATAGGTTTGAAATCATCATTTGCAAAAGCCTCTTCATATGTGAGTTTATCGTCCTTCAGTATATCCTGCATGTACAGCTCGGTACGTTCTGAAAGATACCTGTAAAATATGGTCCCAAGAATATAATTCCGGAACTCATTGGCATCCATTCCACCTCGAAGATCATTTGCAATAGACCAAAGCTGTGATGACAGCTCTGCTGCCTGTGATTGTACTTTATCTGTATTGATAGCCATTTATTCTCCCTCTGCTTTGAATTTGATATATGTCTGTTCTATGAATCCCTGTATCTTTCCTGTAAGGACTGTAGTCTTAAGTATCCCCAGATGATATGCCTCCAGACGTTTCCTTATTGACTCCTCCGATATCTTCCCGTTAAAAACATAATCAGTCATGATATCATTTACGATCGTATAATCAATTCCATTTTCAAAGGCAAATTCTTCCATCTCTGCCTTCTGTCGTTCCTTTTCAAAATCCTCAAAGGCAGCCTGTACATCAGCATCATTAGACAGGTCATAGAACCTCAGACGGATAAAATCAACCATTATATCCTTCTTGGCTCTAAGGGATTCATTATCTGACCTTTCAATCTCACGTAATATCAGGTCAAGGTCTGCTTCCTTCTCTTCATCTGATTTTCCTGCCTTGTTTACAGTCTTAAGAAGATTTAGAATATATACAACATTGATCCTGTCTGTCCTTACAAGCTCTATATCGAAATCCACATCCACAGGGACAGGAACCTTGGGATTTGGTTTTATGGTCTGATCCTTATAATACAGATACCAGCTCTTGAAACCTTCATATTCTTCCTCACCCATAACAACTGCAAGGTCTGCCCAGTCAAACTTACTGAAGGTTTTTAATGTTGCAAGCGTACCAACCATTGTCCTGAATGCTATGATGAACATCCTTATTTCATCTTCATTCTGTAACTGTCCAGCTTCATCAACATTACGGACTATCTTCCTTAATACCGGCTCCTGATTTATCCATTTCTGTACATAGTATTCGTAATTTTCCAGCAGATATTCATTGGGATCCCCATCCCCTGAGAACAGCCTCAGAGCATCGTCCTGCCATTTTTTGATATTACGATATGAAACGATCTGTCCAAACTGTTTTGTGACCTTATCAACACGATTGGTACGACTATATGCCTGTACAAGGGTATGCCATATGAGGTTCTTATCAAGGTATAATGTATTCAGGGGCTTGGCATCGAATCCTGTAAGCATCATATTGACAACGAGCAATATATCTACCTGTGGGAGATTCTTCTGCTTAAGCCTCTTGGAAATATCCTTCCGATATGAATCAAAACCATCAAGGCTGAAGGATGTACCAAACATGGCATTATAGTCACCCATTATACGATCAATCAGTTCTGCTGAGTGTTCATCGCCTGTCCCATCCATATCCTCATTGGATCCATAACTGAATATGGCTGTTATCTTATATCTGTCCTGCTCAGGTCGTTTATCATTCAGCTCCTTAAATACATCATAATACTGTCCAAGAGTCTTAATGGAATCCACAGCAAACAATGCTGTATATATATCTTTCCCCTGTGGATGAACATGCTGATCATGGTGATCAAGGATGTGCTCTGCAACCTTCCGTATCCTCTCCTCATCATGGTACAGGCCATCCATATCTATATTATGACGTTTGCAGTATTCAGGATCATCCAACTGCTCGGGGTCTATTCCCTTATGAGCAATATGATGAGCAAATATTGTACGCTGATATTCCACTGAGAATCTGAGTACATTCCCATCAGCAATGGCATCCTTTATCATATATCGGTGCAAGCATGAATCGCGTTTTTCTCCATTAGGAAGAATACCGGCATTAAATACATCGGCTGTAGTCCTGCCATCAGCACCTTTATTGGCTTCAAAGATAGGGGTTCCTGTGAACCCAATATAATTAGCCTTCCCAAAATGCCTTTCTATATCCCCATGCATCTTGCCAAACTGGGAACGGTGGCATTCATCAATAATGAAGACGACTTTCTTATCATGATACTCGTCCATCAGTTTTTCATATTTCTTTGATTTGACAGCATTGGCCATCTTCTGGATCGTCGTTACGATAAGCTTCCTGTCTGTTTCCTGCAGCTGTTTAACGAGAACATATGTCGAATCCGAATTATCGACACAGTCCTTCTCGAAGCTGTTATATTCATCAACTGTCTGGTCATCAAGATCCTTGCGGTCTATAAGGAATATAACTTTATCTATTACAGGCTCATCACGCAGCAACTGAGCCAGTTTGAATGATGTAAGCGTTTTCCCTGAGCCTGTGCAGGCAAATACATAACCGTTCTGATTTGCTTCTATGATACGTTTCTTAGCAGCCTTAACAGCATAGATCTGATATGGACGCATGACCATAAGAACAGGCTCTGTCGATTTTATGACCATGAACTTATCTATCATTTCTGTTATGGATGACTTGCGAAAGAACTCAGATGTGAACTCTTCCAGTGTATTGATACGTTTATTTTTCTCATCTGTCCAGAAAAAAACAAGGGATTTAAGGATCGGATTATACAGACCATTATCCATTTCATTCTCGTTACAGAAATACTTGGTCTGCACTGAATTGGATACAACAAATAGCTGAAGATAACGGAACAATCCCTTAAAAGAAAATTTCCTATATCTGTTTATTTGATTTATTGCCTCATTTATCTCCACCCCAGGACGTTTCAGCTCAATCTGTACCAAAGGCAGACCATTGATCAGTACAGTAACATCATAACGGTTTTTATAGCTGACATCATCCTTATGATCCTTATCCATTGTGATCTGGTGTGAAACCTGATAGATATTTCTG
>JAEEHY010000262.1 GCA_016281085.1 Lachnospiraceae bacterium | reverse complement strand
GACAAGTTAGATGCTTTTGGAGCGGTACATGTTATAGGCCCCAAATGGTGTGGAAAAACAACAACTGCTAAACAATTCGCCAAGAGTTATATTGAAATGCAGGACCCCGATATGAGGGATTCCTATATACAGACTGCCCAATGATAAGTAAGAAGAAAATCAGAGAAATGCGGATGGAAGGCATAGGCATGGATAATGAGTGTAAAACATGGGATGATGAATCTAACAATGCCCTTTCCCGAATGTATTATAATGGGACTGAGCTTTCTGAAATCGCATATAAGCTTAAGAGAAGTGAAAGCGCGATAGCCCAAAGGATCACCCAAATGGATTTGAATGCCAAGACAAAGAAAACACGTAGTAGAAAAGTAAAGCTTATTGGTTGTTTATGCAACGAATGTATAATACGTGATTCCTGTTATTCGTATAAGGAAAAAGGGATCTGTACCAAACCGGAAGGAGAGGACTGTTCTATGGCTTCATAAATAATGAGTTATAAAAACAGCCGTGTTCTGAGCAAAGGTGCCTATGTACTTTTGGCCTCTGGTATGGTATATATACAAGGACGGGTTTGGTATGATATTTGCTGATCCGTCCTTGTAGTTTTATATGGTTTTTTGCAGTCCTGAAAAACCATTTTTGTGACTTTCATTGGTATTTTGGCGATTTTGGAAAATTCGGAATACTTAAAAAAATTCAGAATACCAATTTCGGGCGAATAGACGAACTATTTTACTATAGGTTTTGAGATGGAAAAAACAGAGAATTTGTTCAAATTGCACAGTGAGTACCAGCCAACGGGTGATCAGCCAAAGGCTATAAAAGAACTGGTCGAAGGGTTCCGCGAAGGCAATCAATTCCAGACTTTAGTAGGGGTTACGGGTTCAGGCAAGACCTTCACGATGGCTAATGTGATAGCAGCTTTGAACAAGCCGACATTGGTCATATCTCATAATAAAACTCTGGCAGGACAATTATACAGTGAGTTCAAGGAATTTTTCCCAGAGAATGCTGTAGAGTACTTTGTGTCCTATTATGACTATTACCAGCCGGAGGCCTATGTACCGTCCACCGATACATATATTGAGAAGGATTCTTCAGTCAATGATGAGATAGATAAGCTGAGGCTGTCCGCAACAGCTTCACTGACAGAACGCAGGGATGTTATCGTCGTTGCGTCAGTGTCATGCATATACGGTATAGGTTCGCCTTCTGACTATATGAACATGATAATCTCGCTGCGTCCCGGAATGCGTAAGGACAGAGACGAGGTAATAAGAGAGCTTATAAGCATAAGTTATGAGCGTAACCATATGGATTTCGGACGCGGCAAGTTCAGGGTTAATGGGGATATCGTTGAAGTATTTCCGGCATGGGAGTCCGATCGAGCCGTCAGGATCGAATTCTTCGGGGATGAGATCGACAGGATAGTTGAGATAGATCCGCTTACGGGACAGGTTAAGGCAGTGATGAGCCATTTCGCCGTTTTTCCGGCTTCGCATTATGTTATTCCGCGCGAAAAGATCGAGATGGCATGTGCTACAATAGAGGAGGAGCTTAACGAACGGGTAAGGTACTTTGAAACAGAAGGAAGGCTGCTTGAAGCACAGAGGATATCCGAGAGGACAAGATACGACATAGAGATGTTGAGGGAAACAGGATTCTGTTCCGGAATTGAGAATTACTCAAGGCACCTCTATGGTGGTAAGCCGGGTGATATGCCATACACTCTCATGAATTATTTTCCGGATGACTTCCTTATTATAGTAGATGAGTCGCATATGACCATTCCGCAGATAAGGGGAATGTATGCCGGTGACCAGGCGAGAAAGACGACCCTTGTTGATTTCGGTTTCAGGCTTCCGAGTGCCAAGGACAACCGCCCCTTGAACTTTGAGGAGTTTGAGGGTAAAATAGACCAGATGATGTTTGTTTCGGCAACTCCTTCGGATTACGAGGCGGAGCACGAGCTTTTAAGGACGGAACAGGTTATAAGACCCACGGGTCTGCTGGATCCCGAAATAAGTGTGCGTCCCATCGAGGGCCAGATCGATGATCTGATAGGTGAGATAAACAGGGAGACAGCCAGGCATAATAAGGTGCTTGTGACTACTCTTACCAAGAGGATGGCTGAGGATCTTACCGATTATCTTAAGGAGGTCGGGATAAGAGTCAAATATCTTCATTCGGATGTTGATACTCTTGAAAGGGCTCAGATCATACGTGATATGCGTCTTGATGTGTTCGATGTTCTTGTCGGTATCAACCTGCTCAGGGAAGGACTTGATATTCCGGAGATCTCGCTTGTTGCAATACTGGATGCCGATAAGGAAGGCTTCCTGAGATCTGAGACATCTCTTATACAGACAATAGGAAGGGCAGCCAGGAATGCGGAAGGTCATGTCATCATGTATGCGGATATGATGACGGATTCTATGAGAAATGCAATAAATGAAACAAACAGAAGACGGGAAATTCAGAGTAAATACAATGAAGAGAACGGTATAACGCCACAGACGATAAAGAAGGCGGTCCGCGATCTTATAAGTATTTCGAAGGAAATTGCGAAGGAAGAGCTTAAGTTTGAGAAGGATCCCGAGTCCATGGATGAGAAGGAGCTTAAGAAGCTCATAAGCCAGGTTGAGAAACAGATGAAGAAGGCTGCGGCAGAGCTTGATTTTGAAACGGCAGCCGTTATGAGGGATAAGATGGTAGAGCTTAAGAAGCATATGTACAGCTGAAAGCCCGGTTAAGATGATATGGTATTGTACTATACAGAGATAAGATGGAGCAGAATATGGGTAAGATTTCAGTAGTTGTTCCGACCTTCAATGAGGCGGAGAATGTAGGCAATCTTGTTAATCAGATAGATTATGCACTGAGAGGTATTGAGTACGAGGTTATCTTCGTTGATGACAGTAAGGATAATACACCTGAGGTTATCGAGCAGGTGATGAAGGAAAATCCGAATGTGCGGATGAAACACCGTGTGGGTGAGACCGGACTTGCAACTGCGGTCATTGAGGGATTTCATATGGCGGAGGGGGATTACATTGCGGTAATGGATGCGGATCTTCAGCATCCGCCAGGGATACTGCGCTCGATGTATTACTGCCTTGAAACGGGCGTGGATTTCTGTGTGCCCAGCCGTTTTATCCCGGGTGGTTCGGACGGTGGACTGGGCCCGTACAGGAAGCTGGTGTCCGGAGTTGCAAGATATATAGGAAAGATCCTTCTTCCGTGCCTTCACAAGATCACGGATCCCACAAGCGGACTGTTTATGTTCAGGCGCGATGTGATAAAGGATGCGGATCTTCAGCCGATAGGATGGAAGATACTTATTGAGGTTCTTGCAATGGGAACCTATCGTACGGTAGTCGAGATACCTTACAAATTCCAGGCCCGTCCTGCCGGAGAGAGCAAGCTTACTTCCAAGGTAACTTTCGAATATCTTAAACAGGTAAAGGGACTTATGAAGAGGGGTAAGAAACAGAAGAACGTTAAGGTTATCCGCTGGTCCGAAGAGAGGATGAAGGCAGCCGGGAAATAATCCCGGCTCTTAAGTACGATGTAAGACGAACCGGTATGCATCATGAGATGCTTCCGGGGTAGAGAGAATACTATGGTTTTCAGTTCAGTTATATTCTTTTGTTATTTTCTTCCAATAATGATAGTAGGTTATTACATACTTCCGGGGAAGGTCAGAAATATATGGCTCCTGCTCGGAAGTCTGTTTTTCTATGCCTGGGGAGAGCCGAAATATATTTTTATCATGATCGCATCCATCGCCGGTAATTATCTGTTCGGGATGCTCATTCATTATTTTGCTCTTAAAGAAGATCACGGATTTTCCAATTACGGAATGAAGCTTGCAGGCGCGGAAGACAGTATGGATTCAGCGGAAGCAACAGACAGCGGGGATAGATCAACCGGATCCGAAAAGGGAAATGCGGCAGGGGAAGCGGCTTCTTCGGATACACAGATCAGCATGGCCAAGAAAATAACTCTGATAGTCACAATTCTGTACAATCTCGGTATCCTGTTTTATTTCAAGTATTTCAATCTGTTCATGGAGACCGTTAACAATGTATTAAATAAGGAAATAAGCTGGGTGGAGGTTGCTCTTCCCATAGGAATATCGTTCTATACCTTCCAGGGGATGTCATATGTTATTGACGTATACAGGGGAGACTGCCTGCCCGACCGCAACGGAAACCGCATTGAACTGGTACAGAAGAATCCCATCAATCTGGCACTGTACATATCCATGTTTCCGCAGCTTATTGCAGGTCCCATAGTAAGATATACAGATATCAGGGAGTATCTTGAGCACAGGATAACGAATTCCGATACATTTGCGAAGGGCGCCGAGAGATTTATAGTCGGACTTGCCAAGAAGGCTATACTTGCAAACAGCATCGGAGAGATCGCAGATAAGATTTTTACAGGTGATTATCAGTATATGGGACGGGGTGTTGCATGGCTCGGTGCGATCTGCTATACACTTCAGATCTATTATGATTTTTCCGGTTATTCGGATATGGCCATAGGACTTGGTAAGATATTCGGCTTTGACTTTCTTGAGAACTTTAATTATCCTTATATTTCCAGGTCAATAACGGAGTTCTGGAGAAGATGGCATATATCTCTCTCGAGCTGGTTCAGGGATTATCTGTATATTCCGCTTGGAGGCAACCGCAGAGGAAACGTATATGTAAACCTTATTATTGTATTTATCGCGACAGGTATATGGCATGGAGCCGCATGGAGCTTCCTTATCTGGGGACTCTGGCACGGACTGTTCATGCTGATCGAAAGATATTTCAGAAAGAACGGAAAGGTAAATCCGTTTACAAGGGTTCCTGCGCCTGTTAAATGGCTGTATACAATTATTATAGTTATGCTCGGCTGGGTCCTTTTCAAGCTCGAGAATGTAACCGATACCTTACGCTATATAGGTGCGATGTTCCGGATAGGACATATACCATACACAGAATTCTCGGTCAGATACTATCTTGACAATAAGATGATAGTGCTGCTGCTTGCGGCGATCATCGCATGCATCCCGTGGGGGAGCCTGTGCAGCGGAAGGAAGAATAAGCTTGAGATTTTTGTATCGGAGTTCGCATATGCGCAGCCGGGAAGCGGCGCGTGTGTGTTAAGACGTACTGTTCTGGTCATCCTGCTTTTTATAAGCATGCTGTTTATTGTGAATTCGACTTATAATCCGTTTATATATTTCAGATTTTGATGTATGTGAAATTTATATATAAAAATATATGTAACTGTTCAGAACAGGCTCAAAATACTTCGTATTTTTCGCTGTTTTGGATTCATCCAGCATGTATACTAAATTCGAAAATACCTCATTAAGTATACATGCATGGCTCACACTAAGCTCGAAAAAACCTCGCTAAGTGTTCTGCACAAATACATAAATTTGTAAAATATG
>JAEEHY010000261.1 GCA_016281085.1 Lachnospiraceae bacterium | reverse complement strand
GCAGAGTATATGTATCTCGTTTATATTTGTATCGGGACTGGTATGGCCTATGGGCAGAAAGCACGTGCTGAAACGCGGGCTTGTGCTCCTGATCCTTGGCAGTGCCATTACTTTTGTTACATCGGTTTTCATTCCCGGTGAGGCAATATATTACGGGATCCTTACCTTTATGGGTATAGCAACGCTGCTCATGTTCCCATATGACAGATTACAACACGGGAGCCTTCCGGGGACAACGGCACAATACAGAAGTATTCCGGACACAGCATTTCCAAACACCAATAACAAAAAAACAGGTGACCGGACCGAAGATACCCACACTCCCGATAACCCAAAATTCGGTAAGAACATATCTGTCCCTACCGAATCTTTAATCAGACCATTTAAATCCAAGGATATAATTTGTATAATCGTATATCTTATAATATTTGCACTTACAAAGCATGTCCCCAACGGCTATATAGGAACACGTTATCATGCCCTCATGTATCTTCCCGAAGCCCTCTACCGCTTCCCTGTACTTACGCCGCTCGGACTGCCGACTGCCGACTTCACATCCGGAGATTACTTCCCTGTAATACCCTGGATATTCCTGTATATGACAGGATACCACCTAAGCGGTTTTCTGCTCAGTAATCCCATAATTAAAAAAGCAGGCTCGAAAAAGATCCCGGTTCTCTCATGGCTTGGTACAAAGAGCCTGTTGGTTTACATAATTCACCAACCGGTCTGCTACGGGATCATATGGCTGTTCTGCCACAGATAAGATAACCATCCGCGGGATAATACAGACCCCTGTCAGTCTTCTTCATTCTCGAAGAAGTCATCATCGAATTCGTCATCGAATTCATCATCATAGTCATCATCAAAATCATCAAGATAGTCAGGAGTAAAATAGCAATACAGACCATAGACGATCGCTGCTATCGCAACCAGGGAAACAAGGATCGTGCATACAACGAGAACCACGTTTACCTTCTTTTCCGCTTCCTCCTTCTTCTTAAGTATTTCATTCGCCTTTACCACATTAATGATATCGTTAGCCTTTGCCATACCCATCGCCTCAGTAGCCTTAACTGTCTGTACAAGATCACTTAAACTATCCAGATTCATAGTACTTCTGCTCCACCCTTCTTTTGGATAAATAAAAAACTCAAGGTAATTATATCAAAAAATTTACAACTTAGCAAATACGCCTAAACATACGGTTTTTCGACATTGATGATCGCGAAATGACTTCCCGGAAGTTCCCTGACCTTCTGCTTTATTTCCTCTACTATTTCATCATCGGATAACGGAAGTCCGTGCGGGATAACAAGATCAAAAATCAGGTTCGTATGAGTTGTTCCCTGTACCATCCTGAAATCGTTTATCTTAAGATGAGGATCTACATTTGTTACTATTATCCTGGTAAAATCACGCATCCTTCCTGTTATGGAATCATCCGTAACAATAGGATCTATATGGATAATACAGTCACACTTAAGAACCTCCCTGAGCTTTCGCTCTATGTTGTCTACGGCATCATGCGCATCTATGAGGTTTGACTCGGACGGCACCTCCGCATGGAAGGATATCATACTCCTTCCCGGTCCGTAATTGTGAATGATGAGATCATGCATTCCCAGAATACCTCTCTGGGCAAGTACATATTTCTCGATCAGCTTTACATACCCCGGATCCGGCCTGCTGCCAAGCAGCGGATCTATCGTATCCTTCACGGAACTCACACCCGAATAAATGATTATAACGGATACTATCAAGCCGCACCAACCGTCTATCACCACTCCGGTGAACTCGAAGATAACGACTGAAATAAGTACCGCTGAAGTAGCTATGACATCGGTAAAGCTGTCCACAGCCGCTGCCTTCAGTATTGGCGAATCCGTCTTCTCACCATACTTCTTATCATACGAATACATATATATCTTCACTATGATACTTATGATAAGGATAATGAATACAGTCTTGGATGTGAAGATGTCCGAGGTATCAATTATCTTGGTGACCGATGTCTTACCGAGCTCCACGCCGCACACAATTATAAGAATGGATATTATAAGTCCCGCAACGTACTCAATCCTTCCGTGTCCGAATGGATGCTCGGGATCAGGCTTGCGTCCCGCCATCTTGAAACCGATTATATTGACAAAGGAAGAACCCGCATCCGTCAGATTGTTAACCGCATCCGTAGTGATTGCGATGGATCCTGATAAAATACCGGCAAACACCTTGATACAGCACAACACTATATTCAGGATAATTGACATCCATCCGCAGACAACACCGTAACCGCGCCTTACCTTGTCATCCCTTATGTTATTGTAATCATTTACCAGTATCCGGATCAGTAAACCCACCATCGTTACATGTATCCTCCGATGCAGTATCTGCTGTAAGCCTGTCTATAACTTCGTATATCTCATCTCTTCCCTGCTTGGTTGAAGCGGAGAAGGGTATGACCAGCGTGTCTTTCCCAACCTTTAGTTTTTCTTTAATTATCTTAACATTTTTCCCGACCTGACTCCTGTTTATTTTGTCAAGCTTGGTTGCTATAATGATCGGATCATAACCGTTACCCACTATCCATTTATACATTTCGACATCATTGGAAGAAGGTTCATGCCTGATGTCAACAAGCAGGAATACAGCCTTAAGCTGCTTTGAGCGTCTTAAGTATTTCTCTATCATACTGCCCCACTTTTCCTTGACATCCTTAGACACCCTGGCGTATCCGTAACCCGGAAGATCTACAAAATACAGTTCATTGTTTATATTGTAGAAATTTATCGTCTGTGTCTTTCCCGGCTGCGATGAGGTACGTGCCAAAGATTTACGGTTCATCAGTGCATTAATGAGAGAGGACTTCCCGACATTGCTCTTACCCGCAAAGGCCACCTCGGGAAATCTGTTGTCAGGCAGCTTTGACGTTATCCCGCATACCGTTTCAAGACTTACGTTTTTTATCTTCATTTTTATCCTTATGACTTTCCTTACCGTACAAGTGCATGTTCCAGAACATCCTCCATCGTCTTAACATACACTATCTTAAGACCGCTCAGTATCTCATCTGATATTTCCTCAATATCCTTTTTGTTCTTCTCGGGAACCAGCACAGTCTTAATGCCCGCATTCCTGGCAGCAAGTGTCTTCTCCTTAAGCCCTCCGATAGGAAGTACACGACCGCGCAGGGTTATCTCACCCGTCATTGCAACGTCTGCCCTTACAGGTATGTCAGTTACAGCCGAATAAATGGCTGTAGCCATGGTGATACCCGCGGACGGGCCGTCCTTGGGCACCGAACCCTGAGGTATATGTATGTGAAAATCATGCTTGGCAAAGTAATCGGCCTTGATCTTTTTCTGTAAACTGATCGACCTTATATAACTCACTCCGGTCTGTGCAGACTCCTTCATCACATCTCCAAGCTGTCCGGTAAGCTTAAGTTCTCCCTTTCCGGGCATTACATTTACCTCTATCTGGAGAGTATCTCCACCGACGGCAGTCCAGGCAAGTCCCCTGACTATACCTACCTGATCCTCATCATTGGCCATATCGTATTCATAACGTTTCTTGCCAAGGTACTTTTCAAGGTTTGTGGCAGTGATACGAACGCTCTTTTTGCCGTTCTGCATTATCTCCCTTGCAGCCTTGCGGCACAGCCTGCCTATCATCCTTTCAAGGCCTCTTACGCCGGCCTCTCTTGTGTATGATCTTATTATGATCTCCAATGCCTTGTCTGCAATGACAAGCTGTCTCTTAGTCAGTCCGTTCCTCTCAAGCTGCTTGGATATAAGATGCTCCTTTGCGATATGGAGCTTCTCATTCTCCGTATAGCTTGTAACCTCGATCACTTCCATACGGTCAAGCAGCGGTCTTGGAATATCGGTAAGCGAATTGGCTGTTGCGATAAACAGCACATCCGATAAATCTATAGGCAGTTCTATGTAATGATCCCTGAACTTATTGTTCTGTTCGCTGTCCAATACCTCAAGCAGGGCAGATGCAGTATCACCTCTGTGATCACTGCTCATCTTGTCTATCTCATCAAGAAGCATAAGAGGATTTCTTACACCCGCATTCTTAAGCCCTGTTGCTATCCGTCCTGGCATTGCTCCCACATATGTCTTCCTGTGCCCGCGTATCTCGGCTTCATCCCGCACTCCTCCGAGGCTTATCCTTACATACTCCTTGTTAAGTGCTCTTGCAACCGACCTGGCAATACTGGTCTTGCCTGTTCCGGGAGGACCCACAAGACATACTATCGGACTTATTCCGCCTGTCTCCTTATCATCCGAAGCAGCTTCATCCCTCTTTATCATATTTCTTACCGCGAGGAATTCAAGCATCCTTTCCTTAACTTTTTCAAGTCCGTAATGATCCTCATTCAGGATATGCTCTGCATTGTCCAGATCGTCATTGTCCGTGGATTCCTTGTTCCACGGCATTTCCAGCACTGTTTCTATATAACCGCGTATAACACCGTTTTCCGATGAGTAGGCAGCTGCCTGGGAAAGTCTGTCTATTTCCTTCCTGAGCTTCTCCTTGACCTCTTCAGGTGCATCAAGGTTCTGTGTCTTCTCGAGGTACTCCTCTTCATCCGAGAGCGACTTCCTCTCTCCAAGCTCCTCCTTGATCGCCTTTAGCTGTTCACGCAGAAAATACTCCTTCTGATTCTTGTCAACACGCTCCTTAACCTGTTCCTGAAGGGAATTCCTTGCACGCAGTATTCCGATCTCGTTCTCCAATATCGTACAGAACAGAACTGCCTGTTCATGCTCATCTTTTGCATCCAGCAGCCTCTGCCTGTCGCGGGCCGTCATCGGAAGATGAGAAGCGTACATGTCCATAAGTTCAGTAAAAGGTATCCTGTTAACCTTACACTTACTCAGTATCTTCTCCACCTTGGGATTGTATTTAAGGTACTCCTTCATCGTTTCCATAAAGGACTGTATAAGTGCAATCTTCTCCGGATCCGTTTCCTCTTCATAGCTCACCGGATCCTTTTCAACTACAGGCTTAATGGTCCCGATGCGGCATCCCGTCTCGTCCTCTTCAAGTTCAAGCATCTCTCCGCGCCGAACACCCTCAACCAGTATTCTCACCGTCTTGTTGGGAAGCTTAAACACCTGCTTGATCACAGCTATACAACCCATTGTGTACAGCTCATCAACAGAAGGATTGGTCTTTGAAGGATCCTTCTGCATCACTATAAATATCTGCTGATCCTTAGAAACCATCGCCTTTTCGATCGATTTCACAGCTCCGCCCTTTAGTATATCAAAATGTATTATCATTCCCGGAATTACTGCAAGTCCGTTTACCGTTACTACGGGAATCTTTTTCTTATATGCTCTTACCGGCATCTTATTCACCCAATAATGCAGAATACCCCCGCTGCGCGAAGGTATTCTGTTTCGTTGTTGTTATATTATTATGCTTACTCCGCCTTTTTAAGCTTTGAGCTCTTCCTTAATATGATCGGCTCACCGCCGTCTTCAACTGCAGCCTTGGTTATGACAACCTTCTGTATCCTGCCGTCTGAAGGGATCTCATACATAAGTTCCAGCATTAGCTTTTCCAGTATGGAACGGAGTCCTCTTGCTCCCGTCTTACGTTCGTGGGCTTTCTTTGCTATTTCTCTTACAGCATCATCCTCGAACTTGAGCTCGACACCGTCCATTTCAAACAGCTTCTCATACTGCTTAATTATAGCATTCCTCGGCTCTGTCAGTACACGTACCAGCGCATCCTCATCAAGCCCCTGCAGTGACACCCCGATAGGAACACGTCCGACAAATTCAGGAATGATCCCGTACTTAACAAGATCCTCCGGCTGAACCTGTCTTAACAGCTCATTTATATCAGTCTCATTCTTATTCTTGATCTCGGCACCGAAACCTATTGATTTCTTATCAAGCCTGTTCTCAACGATCTTATCCAGACCTTCAAATGCACCGCCGCAGATAAACAGGATATTGGTGGTATCGATCTGTATAAGCTCCTGGTGCGGATGTTTCCTTCCACCCTGCGGAGGTACCGATGCCTGTGTTCCTTCTATTATCTTAAGAAGTGCCTGCTGTACTCCTTCACCCGATACATCACGGGTTATGGATACATTCTCACCTTTTCTTGTGATCTTATCGATCTCATCAATGTAAATAATGCCAAGCTCCGCTCTCTTAATATCGTAATCAGCTGCCTGGATAAGCTTAAGGAGGATATTCTCAACATCCTCACCCACATAACCTGCTTCCGTAAGTGCGGTCGCATCGGCAATACAAAACGGAACGTTTATTATCTTGGCAAGAGTCTGAGCCAGCAATGTCTTACCCGAACCTGTAGGCCCGAGCATGATAATATTACTCTTCTGCAGCTCGACATCTGCGTCCTCCTTGGCCGTTACTCTCTTATAATGATTGTATACGGCAACCGAAAGAACCTTCTTGGCCTCATCCTGACCGATAACATTCTCATCAAGGAATTTCTTGATTTCTCTGGGCTTGAGCAAATTGATATGAAGACTTCCCTCACCGTCGCCGTCCTCATCATCTACATAATACGGATCTTCGCCCAGCTCATCTCTGATTATGTCCATGCATATCTCTACGCATTCATCACAAATATAAGCACCTGCCGGACCTGCTATGAGCTTACGCACATGATTCTCCGGCTTATTACAGAATGAACATCTTATTCTGTCATCCAGCTTTCCTGCCATATTAATTTCTTCCCCTGTTCAGATTATTTATAACTATTCAGAACACGCTCCAATTACGCACGTGTTGTAATTATCTTATCGATAAGACCGTAATCCAATGCCTCCTGCGCCGTCATCCAGTTGTCACGCTCTGTATCCCTTGCGATCTCCTCGATGGGCTTCCCTGTATTCTCGGAGAGAATACGGTTGAGATTTTCCTTGGTACGAAGTATCTGCTTGGCTGCTATCTCAATCTCGGTAGCCTGACCCTTTGCTCCGCCTAGAGGCTGATGTATCATAACCTCGGCATTGGGAAGAGCAAACCTCTTGCCCTTTGTTCCTCCCGCAAGCAGGAATGCACCCATGCTCGCAGCCATACCCATACAATAGGTAGCAACATCACATTTAACATAATGCATTGTATCATATATGGCATAACCGTCCGTGACCGAACCGCCCGGACTGTTGATGTAGAAATGAATATCCTTATCCGGATCCTCTGCCTCAAGGAACATCATCTGAGCCACTATGAGGCTTGATGTGGTTGCATTAACCTCCTCACCCAGAAAAACGATCCTCTCCTTAAGGAGTCTTGAAAAAATATCATATGAGCGCTCGCCTCTGCTTGTCTGCTCAATGACGTAAGGTACTAAACTCATTACTGTTCTCCTTTAATTACTTCTCTTTAGCATTATCAACTACGTAATCCACTGCCTTCTTTATCTTCAGATCCTCGGCGATCTGTTCCTTTTCATATTCGCCGACAAGAGGCTTGAACTCCTCGGCATCCATACCGTACTGCTCAGCCATCCTGTTTATCTCATTGTCAATATCCTCATCGGTAACCTCGAAGCCTTCCTCCTTAGCTACTGCCTCAAGCACAAGCCTCGACTCGATACGCTTCTTTGCTCCGGGCTTCATCTGCTCGAGGAATGATTCCATATTCATGCCCGTGAACTGGAAGTACTGCTCAAGTGTAAGTCCCTGCTGCTGAAGGTTGTTTGCGTAATTCTGCGCCATCTGACGTGCCTGTGTCTCGATCATGGGCTCAGGTATATCCATCTTGGAGTCATTCACGATAGCTTCGATAACCGCATCTTCCTTCTTGGTCCTGGCATCTGCTTCCTTCTTCTCGGTAAGCTTCTTCTTAACATCTTCCCTGTATTCGGCAAGAGTATCAAACTCGGAAACCTCACTTGCGAACTCGTCATCAAGCTCAGGAAGCTCCTTCTCCTTGATCTCATGAACCGTAACCTTAAATACGGCGTCCTTACCCTTAAGCTCTTCGGCATGATAATCCTCAGGGAAAGTCACCTTAACCTCAACCTCTTCATCTATCACGGCGCCGATGAGCTGCTCCTCAAAACCGGGAATAAATGAACCCGATCCGATCGTGAGCGGATAATTCTCACCCTTTCCGCCTTCGAATGCCTCTCCGTCAACAAAGCCCTCGAAATCAATGATAGTCATATCCTTATCCTTGACAGGTCTGTCCTCAACACTTATTGTACGCGCATTTGATTCGCGTTCCCTGTCAATAGCCTTATCAATTTCCTCATCGCTTACCGATCTGTCTATCTTATCGATCTTAACGCCCTTATACTTTCCGATCTCAACTGAGGGCTTAAGAGCAACCTCTGCAGTGAATATGAAAGGTTCGCCCTTCCTGCACTGCTCCACATCTATCTTGGGCTGTGATACTACCTCGATTTCCTTATGCTCCGAAAGCTCCTTCTCATATGCGTCAGGAATGATGATGTTGGCAGCATCCTCATAGAATATCTCAGGTCCGTACATCTTCTCTATCATTGACTGGGGAACCTTACCCTTTCTGAAGCCGGGTACGCTTATTTTGTTCTTATTCTTCTTATATGCCTCAGTCGTAGCCTTGACGAATTCCTCTGCTGCCACCTCTATTGTAAGCTTCGCCATATTATGTTCCAGATTTTCTACCTTTAAGCTCATTACCGTAAAAACCTCCTAAATATTACCTTACTATAAAACATACCATTCGCAAGTATAACACATGCGTTTTCAAAATGCTAGATTTATTTAGACAAAAAGACGACCCAAGACCCGTATGTCTTTGATCGTCCTTAAATCGCCGTTAATATGATATCAGATGAGATACTAATGATTGTATACAACCTTCCTCTTAAGGGCACCGGCTTCCGTTTCGGAATCGAAGATCCTGACAAGCTCAAGCGCAAACGGGATCGCAGTACCCATCCCTCTCGAGGTGGTAATATTTCCGTCAGTTACCACTTCCTCCATGCTTACCTTGGCACCCTTCAGCTGTCCCTCCATTCCGGGATAACAGCATGCTGTCTTGCCTTCCAGTATTCCCATATCTCCCAATATGGTAGGTGCTGCACATATGGCGGCTATCCGACGGTTCGTTTCGGCGAACTGCCTGACCATATCCATAAGCGGCTCACACTCCTTCAGGTTAAGAGTACCCGGCATTCCCCCCGGGAGCACCAGCAAAGCCGCATCGCTTATCTTTATATCCTTCAGGAGCTTATCGGCCACAACAGGTATCCTGTGTGCACCCTCGACAGTCTTTTCCTTTGTTATCGATACTGTCTGTACTACTATATTGTCTCTTCTCAAAATATCAACAACGGTAAGTGCCTCTATCTCTTCAAACCCTTCCGCTAAAAACACATAGCATTCCTTCATTGTCCCACTATCTCCTTTTCTTCATATGCACCCCGGCTGTTCTGTCACATCCGGTTGATTACGTCATCAAAATTATACCATATAAAGCAGAATAATGCGACAATAAATTTATGTGTAACTATTCTTCGACTGTCCCACAACAAAAATACAGCTTCAGCCCTTGAAATTTATGATCTCATCCCAGGCCTTTTTAAGAGCTCCGTCCACTTCCTTTTTCTTAAGCTTCCTGACTGTCTTAAGTAATTCCGGATTTATCTTTTTCAGGCCTGCTCCTTCGCTCTTCTCCCAGTCCTTCAGGACCTTCGCGCTCACAAGCCTGTATCTGTATATGCTTGAATTAAGTGCCGTATTTATAAGCTTCTCTCCCATACCGGGATATGCCGAAAGATATTGTATCACCAGATCGATCTGCCACGAGATATCCGAATCGGGCGGAACGGGCTCCATACCCATCCCTTCCTTGAAATCCATATCAAGAAGAGCCTTCTCACAGGTATTGATATATGACTCAACCTTAAGGTTATTCTCCATGAAATAATATCCGTATTTATAATACCGCCCGAAGTTATATTTAAGCTGTCCCATCAGTTCATCAGAAAGGTCTATTCCTGCTTCTTTTGCGATCCACAATGCAAGCCTGGGATTGTCAACAAGACCTCCCTTCAGCATATTCTCTGTATCCGAGAGTGCCATCAGGCGGTCAAGAAGCTTAACGGCATTCTCCTTGTCACTCTGATGCGAACGCTTGTCCCTGTCATTTATATATGATTTAAGTTCATATACAATGGAAATGTCTTCCAGGGACATCTTATGTCCTGTCAGCTCTTTAAGATACAGCATTGCGAGCCTTGCGGGATGCTTAACCTCCGAGATACCCTTAGCCGGTCCCTCATCCATGAGCCCCCTCATGATATCCCTTGCGCCCTGCATCTGAGCGTCACTGAGGCCTCCGTCCTTAAGCCATTTGGTAAGGTTACTCTTCTCATATGCTACAAGACCCAGATAACCGTATGAAATATCATTACGGCAGCCGTCGGTCAGTATCCACTCCCTGACCTCATCATTAACCGGCTCAAGCAGCTCCATAGAATTGATCTTACCCCATCCGCTCAGCTTCTTTGCGTAGATATAGTATACATGATTACGTTCATTCTCGGGCCATGCCTTGACATTGGGCAGAACATAGCTGGTAAATTCCTCATACAGTCCCAGTGTGATGAGATGCTTTTTGACCACCTCATCATCCGCAAAATCAAACAACACCAGCAGCAGCAGTCCAAGCTTAACCGTTTCGATCTTTGTTCCGAACATAACAAGGGAATATGATAATGTAGAAAGCTTGTGAGGATCGAACTCCTGTATATTGTCAATAACGAATTTAAGCAGATGACCTCTTATTAGAGCGACGCTGAAACCCAGCTCCTTTTCATCGAAATTGTGAACGGCCAGCCTGGCATTTATCTTAACGTTATAGCTTAGTACATCCATGGCTGCCTTAAGCATTTCGTCCTCCGGTTTCGGAAGTGGACGTCCGAGCAGTCCCTCCTGCTCCCCCATCTGTGACGGCACTTCTTCTCCGGGCTTATACGGATCCTCCAGCCTGAATTCCGCGGGAACAAAGCCGTTAAGCCTTACCACCTCATCTATTTGTTCAAATATGCTTTTCATGAGTTACTCCTCATATGATCTGTACTACTGTTTAACAATCAACCTGCACTGCACAACACTTGCTGCATACTGCATCTGGTATATCGGCACATCTATCGCAAAAAATAAGAGGCGTCAGAGCGCCTCTTAATATAATACCATAAAAAATTACCTGTTCAACCCTTTTTTCCAGTTTTTGAACCGCTCCGCTTTCCGGCCTTATCTGCGGTCTTTTTCACCGGCTTCTTATCCTGTTCGCATCTGCTGTACAGAAGCGTCATGAACTTGATCTTCTTAACCAGCGCAGGCGTGAAAGCATTCTTATCCATCCTCCATACCCAGTTACCTCCGAGAGTTGAAGGTATATTGATACGCGCCTCGGGACCGAGCGCCAGGAAATCGTGCATCGATATAATACAGGTGTCTGCCACAGAAGCCATTGCAAGCCTTATATAATCCCATGCAAGTTCCTCGCCGGTGTGACCTGCATTGTTAAGATAATCATCGGCGTATTTCCTGTCTGCCTCCGAAATGCTGTCATACCAGCCAAGGATCGTATCATTGTCATGCGCACTGGTATATACAATGCAGTTCTTAACATAGTTATGCGGCAGATAATCACTGTCCTTGCGTGAATCAAAGGCAAATTCAAGCACCTTCATTCCGGGAAATCCCGTGTCTTTTACCAGCTTAAGAACCGACGGCGTAAGGAACCCGAGATCCTCGGCAATGACATTTACATCGCCAAGCTCCTTCCTGACAGCCCTGAACAATGCATATCCCGGTCCCTTTCGCCATTTACCGCCCACAGCCGTCTTGTCACCGTAAGGAATTGAGTAGTACTCATCAAAACCTCTGAAGTGATCTATCCTTACAACATCATACAGTTTAAGGCAGTGGCTGATCCTCTTTATCCACCAGGCATAACCTGTCTCCTTATGATACTTCCACTCATAAAGAGGATTTCCCCACAGCTGTCCCGTCTTTGAAAATGCATCGGGCGGAGTACCCGCAACCGCTATGGGCATTACATTATCATCAAGCTGGAAAAGCTCGGGCTCAGCCCAGGTATCTGCACTGTCAAAAGCCACATAGATAGGAATATCTCCTATTATATCCACACCGTTTTTATTCGCGTACGATTTAAGTGCTCTCCACTGCTTGTCAAATTCATACTGGATGAACCTGTAGAAATCGATCTCCGCGGCATACTTTTCACGATATCTCTTAAGCGCTTCCTTTTCCCGGAGCCTGATATCGTCATCCCACTCGGCAAAGCTGACGCCACCGAAGGAATTCTTTACTGCCATATACAGGGCATAGTCGTCCAGCCAGAACTTATTGTCTGAAATGTACCTTTTATAACCCTTTTCCGACGAGGGATCAAACCGTTCAAAAGCCTTCCTGAGGATCTTAAATCTTGACAGATATATTTTCTCGTAATCAACCCTGTGGGGATCTTTCCCCCAGTCATATTTTCTGCATTCGGCGGCTGTAAGAAGTCCGTCTGTTACAAGCGTGTCAAGATCGATAAAATACGGATTACCTGCAAAAGTTGAAAATGACTGGTACGGCGAATCACCATATCCTGTAGGTCCAAGCGGCAATATCTGCCAGTAAGTCTGTCCGGCAGCCTTAAGGTGGTCAATGAACTTATATGCTTCCTTTGAAAAACAGCCTATTCCGTATTTACCCGGCAGGCTGGCCACCGGCATTAGCACTCCGTTTCTTCTCATAATGCTGTTAACCCTTTACCTTCCAAATATCCCTGTCATACTCGGCGATCGTCCTGTCGGATGAGAAAAAGCCGGCCTTTGCAATATTTACAAGCATCTTCTTATTCCAGGCATCCCTGTCCTCGTAATCCTCAAATGCCTTATCCTTAACTTTGATATATTCCTCAAGATCAAGCAGAGTCATGAACCAGTCCTTATTGAGCAGCTCCTTTGACAGGCGCTCAAGATTAACCTTGTCGCCGACCTTAAGAGCTTCCTTGCCGGTAATGAAATCCACCGCTTCCTTTATAACCTTACTCTTCTTATAATAATCCTTCGATACGTAATCAGCCTTCTCATAATGCTTAATGACAGTATCGGAGTCCTTGCCGAACACATATATGTTATCCCTGCCAACGAGCTCGGATATCTCCACGTTCGCTCCATCCATAGTTCCCAGTGTTACCGCACCGTTCAACATGAACTTCATGTTACCTGTTCCGGATGCTTCCTTGCTTGCAAGCGAGATCTGCTCGGAAATATCACAGGCCGGGATAAGCTTCTCAGCATAGCCGACATTGTAATTCTCGACCATGATGACCTTCATGTACTGGCTTACCGCAGGATCGTTGTTAACGATCTCCGAAAGCACAAGTATAAGATGTATGATATCCTGTGCGATAACATATGCGGGCGCTGCCTTTGCTCCGAATATGAACGTCATCGGGCGCTTCGGTTTAACGCCTGACTTGATCTCAAGATACTTGTGGATGATATACAGCGCATTCATCTGCTGGCGCTTGTACTCATGCATACGCTTGATCTGGATATCAAAGATCGAATTGGTATCAATGTCGATACCCTCCTTTTCTTTGATATAATCCGCAAGCTCCTTCTTCTTATTCATCTTGATCGAAGCAAGCTCAGAATATACCTTACTGTCATCCTTATATTCAAGCAGCTTCTTAAGCTCATCGGCATCCTTCTTGAAACCGTCACCTATAAGCTCCTCAAGATAAGACGTAAGTTCCCTGTTGCATAAAAGGAGCCAGCGTCTGAAGGTGATACCGTTGGTCTTATTGTTGAACTTCTCGGGATAGATATCATAGAAATGCTTAAGCTCTGATTTCTTAAGTATCTCCGTATGCAGTGCGGCAACACCGTTTATGGAATATCCGAAGTGGATATCTATGTGTGCCATGTGAACCCTGTCATCATCATCTATTATCCATACCCGCTCATCACGGTATTTACGTACTATAAGCCTGTCAAGTTCCTTGATTATCGGAACAAGCTGGGGAACCACCTTCTCAAGATATGAAAGCGGCCATTTCTCCAGTGCCTCCGCAAGTATTGTATGATTGGTATAAGCGCATGTTCTGCTGACAACCTCTACCGCCTCTTTAAAGGTAAAGCCCTCTTTCCCGGTGAGCAGCCTTATAAGCTCGGGGATTACCATCGTGGGATGAGTGTCATTTATCTGTATTGCCACATGCTTATCAAGCTTGTGAAGATCTATCCCCTTTGATTTCACATCTTCAAGGATCATCTGTGCGCCGCTGCTGACCATGAAATACTGCTGGTATATCCTTAACAGGTTGCCGGCTTCATCCGAATCATCGGGATAAAGGAATAGTGTAAGATTCTTCTCTATAGCTTCCTTGTCGAAATCAATCCCTTCCTTTACTATCGATTCATCTATTGTCTCGACATCAAAAAGATGGAGCTTGTTAAGTCCGTTATCATACCCTATTACATCAATATCATAGAGCCTGCTCTTAACCTTCCTGTCTCCGAAAGCAACCTCGTAAGAGATACCTGTATCGTTAAGCCAGCTGTTTTTTTCGATCCATTCGTTTTTCTGTGCGGTCTGTTTGTGATCCTTAAACACCTGCTTAAACAGACCGAAATGATAATTAAGACCGATACCGTCTCCCGGTATCCCGAGAGTAGCCATCGAATCAAGGAAACATGCCGCCAGACGTCCCAATCCCCCGTTGCCGAGTGAGGGTTCCGGTTCGATCTCCTCGAGTGCAGCAAGTGATCTTCCGTTCTTCTTAAGAACCTCATCCACCTCGTCATACAGCTTAAGGTTGATGAGATTATTGGACAGGAGCTTACCAATAAGAAATTCGGCCGATATATAGTACACTTTTTTCGGTCCGCTGTTGATCATCTTGGAACCCATCTGCTTCTTGGTGAATTCGAGCAGCGCAATGTACAGCTCCCGATCCGTACAGGTCTGTATCTGCCTGTTAAACAGCTCCATTGTTATTGCATTAAGTTTTGTTTCCATTAAATAATATATCCTCCTTATTAATTACTTCTTCCGGTCCACCTTATTTACGTATTCTTCGCCTGCTGTACAAGTGCATCAACATTACTCTGTTTGGGCTTGAGTATCGATGCAAGAAGCGCATCCTGATCCGATTGTCCGTCTGATGCAGCGGCGTCCGTTGCTCCTGTATCAGCAGCAGATGTCTCTTCGGCAGCCATCTGTGCAAACACATCATCTACACTGTTCTGCTTCGCTTCCGCGAACTTGGCCATGATACGTGCTACCTCATCTTCATCTATTGTATTCTCTGAAGCACCTGATGAAGGTACATCCGCAACACTGTCATTGCCTTCCGCCTCTGCAGCCATCTGCGCAAATACATCATCCACGCTGTTCTGCTTCGCATCCGCAAACTGAGCCATGATACGCGCCACCTCATCATCCATGGCCTGATCGCCTGTACCGCCTGCTGCGGGAGCAACTGCTGTATCAGCTGTCTGTTCAGGAGCAGGCTCCTCTGCCTCGACATTCTTCTGCAGCTTGGTAGCATCATACTGATACCATTTGATTATGGGCTTGTGTCTGTCATACATCATATCCGATACCTGACCTAAGTAATTGATGTGATCATTCAGAACAGGCTCAAAATACTCCGATTTTTCGCTGTTTTGGATTCATCCAGCATGTATACTAAATTCGAAAATACCTCATTAAGTATACATGCATGGCTCACACTAAGCTCGAAAAAACCTCGCTAAGTGTTCTGCACAAATACATAAATTTATAAAATATGCTGTTTACATGCAAGCATGACACATCATATTTTGAAATTTATGTGCTGTTCTGAATAGTTACACAAATTATATCACAAATTTCCGTTTCTGTGATTGTTCATTTTGCATTTATGAAGAAAGCGGTAAAAAAATACAAAAATGCTCAGATGTATGTTATACTTAGCAACGTGAATGCTTACGACTCTTGCCGCCGGACTAACGGGTAGTATAAAGCAGATTATGAAAACTGAGAACAGTCATAAGGGGGCAATACATATTATACAAGGAGTGATCAATAATGGAAGTAGTATGTTTGGATATGGAAGGCGTTCTGGTTCCCGAAATATGGATTGCCTTCGCAAATGCTGCCGGAATACCGGAGCTTAAGAAAACAACAAGAGATGAACCTGATTACGACAAGCTGATGAATTTCCGTATAGGTATCCTGAAGGAGCACGGTCTTGGCCTTAAAGAGATACAGGACACGATAGCAACGATCGATCCGTTCCCGGGGGCTAAGGAATTCCTTGATGAATTAAGATCCCTTACCCAGGTGATAATCTTAAGCGATACCTTTACACAATTCGCCACGCCTCTCATGAAAAAGCTTGGCTGGCCTACAATCTTCTGCAACACTCTGCAGGTATCGGATACAGGTGAGATAACGGGATATAAAATGCGGTGCGAGAAATCCAAGCTGACAACGGTAAAGGCTTTACAGTCCATGGGATTTGACACCATTGCCTCGGGCGACAGCTTCAATGATCTGGGAATGATACAGGCTAGCAGGGCAGGATTTCTGTTCCGGAGTACCGATCAGATCAAGAAGGATTATCCACAGTATCCTGCGTTTGAGGAATATGATGAACTACTCCAGGCAATAAAGAAAGAGCTATCATAATGATGGCTCTTTTTTTAAACTTTTATTCCGTATAAATATTGAAACATTTTAAAAAAACATTAGAAATTTCCATGCAATTGGTGTTACAATGGGAATATCGGGAGTATATTATTCAATTCTAAGGTTGTTGTCTAACGTTGTTTGTCTTTGTGCCCGAAGGTCATTTACCCGATGGGCTCCTGCTCACATTTGCAGGAAGTATAGGAGTGTGAAATATGTACAATATCAATGATATGGTCGTTTACGGAAATCAGGGTGTATGTGAGGTTGTTAACGTAGGCACCCTGTCTATGTCTATGGTAGACAAGAAGAAGAAATACTACACTCTTCGTCCCTTCTATCACAGGGATGCGGCAGTATATGTACCTGTAGACAACGTAACCGCCGTCATGCGTCCCGTAATCTCCAAAACCGAAGCCGAACAGCTTATTGAAAAAATACCGGATATTGATTATGCCTGGATAACCAATGAACAGGAAAGAGAAACCCAGTACAAGGATGCACTTAAGACCTGTGACTGTGAAGAGCTTGTCAAGATAATCAAGACACTGTTCAGGCGCAAGAAGACACGTATTGACGAAGGCAAGAAGGTTACCGTTGTCGATGAACGTTATTTCAAACAGGCGGAGAACCAGCTGTATGAGGAACTCGCATACGCTCTGGGTATCGACAAGAATGAAGTGGCCGCGCATATAACCAAAACCATAACGGGGAAAAACCGCAAATAACTGTAATAGTTACAATATTTTATGTCACAAGCGCACTTATATGTGTTATAATCACATAAAGTGCGTTTTTTATGTCCTGTAATGAAACCATACGGAGGGGGTTTAATGCGGCAGTACGTTCAGATGCTTACAAGCACATGGAATCTTAAATGTCTGACTTCGATCGTCAGAGGTATAAGCCGTCGTCTTTCAGAAGAAAACATCGGTTTGCATATTTTTAATGCCTATGATGAGATCTACGAAAAGGGTTATTATGCCATGGACAGATCCATCTTTTCGATTCCGTGCGATTGCGATTATATCGGAATGATCGCAGTATTCAACAGTGTAGACGCCGCTCATAACATTGCTGACATAGTCAACGAATTCAGTAAGACCGGCAAGCCGGTCATAAGCATAGACCAGCACGCAAAAGGCGCTTCTTTCTTCGGAGTTGACAATTACAGATCCATGTACGAAATGGTCGAGCATATGATCACCAGGCATGAATGCCGTACCATCAATTATGTGGGCGGACCTGCCACGAACGAAGAGAATCAGTTACGCTACAAAGCATATATTGACTGTCTTAAGGATCACAAGATAGAGATCGACTACGAACGCATACGCCATTACCGTTTCCTTGTTCAGGACGGGCAACAGGCATACAGGGATTTCAAGGAAAAGGATCTCCATCTACCCGATGCCGTTATATGCGCAAATGATAATATGGCCTACGGGTACTGCATCGAAGCGGCCAAGGATGATTACCAGTCTCCGTGGGATTTCAAGATCACAGGCTTCGACAACGTTGAAAGAGGGCAGACCTTCCTTCCTTCGCTCACCAGCATAAACCGTAACTGGGAACAGCTTGGTGAGGATGCTGCCGAAGGCATGATCCATATGCTTAAATCAGGTGAACGGAACTTAGAGGATCATTTCACCTACGGATATATTCGGGTAAACGAAAGCTGTGGCTGCAACGCAGGTCTTCGTAATCTGAGAAACGACTATATCGAAATGCTCGACAGGCTGGATGATGAACGACTGAACACACAGCGCCATTACGATACGAGGAAGCTCCTCTGCGCATCTCCCGATCTTCGTAGCTTTCGACAGGCCATACACAACAGCAGCATACGCATGGGTATTCCCGGTTTTGCCGTATGTATCAGCGAACATTTTTTCAGTGAAGATGACACCAATACACACTCTGCCTTTTCGGAAAACATGAAGGCATATATGGCCGGCAGCAGAGAAGATATCGATACGTCAAAGACTCTCCTTCCTTCCGAATATGCGGATGATGATAACAATGATTTCATTTTTTCAGCGCTGCACTTTGCCGCCGAAACCTTCGGCTATTGTGTTATGCCGTTTGATTACAAGCTGGTTGAGAATCAGGGACATCGTACATTAATGGACAACATTGCGCTTGCCCTCAACAACATCAGGCAGCATATGTCACTGGATATGATGAATGACAGGTTAAGAAATCTGTATGTTCAGGACACTCTTACCGGACTGTACAACCGTTTCGGCTACCGTAATCTGAGCAAACCCTTTTTTGAAGAGAATCATGGAAGGGTATTTGTTGTATATGCGGATCTTGATAACCTCAAACCCATCAATGACAAATACGGACACAACTACGGAGACAAGGCAATAACAGCATTGGCGGATGCACTTAAGGATACCTTCCGTGATGAAGATATCAAGATAAGGATGGGCGGCGATGAATTCATCGTGATCGGAAGCTATCTCCCGGATGCACAGATCGAGGAGTATAAAGACAGGATTATCAGATACCTTGACCACTACACAAGGAAGAATGATTTCCCCGTACCCGTCATGGCAAGTATTGCGCATGTATGCAATGAAGGTTACGATTCAAATGCAGATATAGAAACACTGGTACACCTGGCAGACCAGAAAATGTACGAAATAAAAGAACAGCATCATAATGAAAGCAAAGGGAGCTGATCTATTCCTCGATCGAAGCCCAACCGTCCTTGCTGTTCCTGATTATCTTAAGTATCTTGTCATACTGGTCATACATCTTCTGTGTTTCATTCTCAAGCAGATAATAATGTAATATATACGGAACAAGCAGTACAAGAAGAATTCCGACAAGTGCAAGTACATATACCTCTCCTGATATTATGTAAACCCCTACCGCAATAAACGTAAGTAATGCAAACAGCATGGTAACAAGCCAGTGTATAAGACGTTCATGTTGGAAGAAGCTTATCTGCACAAGATGCTCATCACGTACGCTTTCCCAGTTTATTTCCGAATTCTTTGACTTGATCAGATTGTCTATACGCAATCTGTAGTTAAGTATTCTTTCCTTCATCTTTCACCCTCGCTTTTATTTGTCATAAGGCTATGATATGCATTCGTTATCACACTACCTTCTTTTGGAACAGACAGCGTTTCAGTTGTTCCTGACTGTTATAAATACTGACTCACTATCCCAACTGACACATAATTATCTACCAGTGCCTTAAAATCGGTTCCCTCTTCACCTTCGTAATTGTGCACACCCTCCACCATATATCTCACACCACCGTCTGCAAGCATTTCGACCACGTTGTAATGATCATGAAAAAAAGAACTCTTCGATGTCCTTCTGTCCCTTAACACACCATTGCATTCGGTCAGCCTGCAGCCCGGGAAATTGATATTTATGATACGGCCGTATCCAAGCCTGACATCGATATACTCATCTACCATATCATAAAGATATTTATCGGTAACCTCATGACAGCCATTCATATCCTCCGATAATGCGATCGCTCCGTATCCCTGGAAAGCAGCCTCCATGGCAGCACCAACCGTAGCTGAATACTGAAGATCGGTGGCCGCATTGTATCCGAAATTAATGCCTGAGAGAACAACATCCGGCCGCTCATCCATAACATTTAATCCACCGACACGAACGCAGTCTGCAGGGGTCCCCGTACATGAATAGGCATGAACCCCCTTTACCGGAAAGTCATGCGGATATACATCTATCGTGTCCCTCAGTGTGATACTGTGGGATGCCGCACTTCTCTGGTGAATGGGAGCTACGACCCACACCTCTCCGAACTCCCTTGCCACTTCGGAAAGGCGTATGATGCCTCCAGCATCTATTCCGTCATCATTTGTTATAAGTATTCTTCTCATGTTATCCTTCCCATCCCGGCATTATATCCTCTCATTCGTCAACAGTTATAATATCCGAAAGGATATAATGGAATAAAGGATAGGACGTATTTTCGTTTTCTATATAACCGTTGCTCAGATCACATGTATCGGCAGGATCGTCCGGATCAACTCCTATGTAATTCCCCTTAAACACATCGGCAACGTTCCCGCGTCTGAACTGCTCTATGGCCTTGTCCATAGCTTCCTGTGTTCCGGGTGCCATGACCTGCATATTCAGGTCTATCATTTCCACCCATCCCCTTTCAAATCCACCGGACACATCCGTTCCGTGGATCTTGCCCGAAACTGTCGATTCAATACTTCTGTTAGCCATAAGTGCATCCACAGCCGCAACCACATAGGTTTCCCAGCATATCCTCGAGGTGACAAGAGATGCGGCGGGAGCAACCTCAGACATGCTCTGGTTGTAACCTACAAAATACACCTCTCCTTCCTGCGAAGCCTCTTCACAGGCAATAGCCGGGCCTATAGTGTCGGTATGCTGTGAAATGATAACACAGCCTTCTTTTATAAGCTTCTGCGCCGCGCTCTTCTCCTGAGCATAGCTGCTCCAGGTATGAGTATAACAAACACGCATTACTGTTGTGGGCACAACAGATCTTGCCCCCAGCAGAAAGGCAGTGTAACCGGAAATGACCTCAGAAGTGGGAAAGGCCGCAACGAAACCGATTATGGCCTGATCCTCACCTATCAGCCCCTCCGAGATCATCTGTTTTATCTTCATTCCGGCAGCGATTCCGCTTACGTACCTCCCCTGATAGGCTTCTCCCTTAAAGGTATGATAATTCCCGGGAACCGTCTGATTGCTCATATCCATATAAGAAGTCTGACAGAATTGTGTGCCGGGGTACTCCGGAGCCAGTTTCACAACAAGATTACTGTAACCGTTCAGAAAAATGATATCGCAGCCCTCATCTGCCAGTTCCCTGAGCGGTTCCTCCATCTCATCATCCAGCACATTGCTGCGGGTCATGATCGTTACATTATCTCCGTATTTCTTCTCCACCGCATCCTTGGCAATGGAAAAATTGTAAGTATACGGCGTACTCTCATCATTGTCATAAATAAACCCGACCTTAAGGCTGTCCCTTTTACCGGTAAGATTCAATACTCGGAAACAACCGATGAAGACAGCCATCATCACAAGACAGGTCAGTACAGTTGCAATATATACCCGCTTCATTCATTATCTCCTTTCTCATTGCCCGTGGCCTCATCGGCTCCGGCGTTTTTCAACTCCTCCGCCTGTATCCGTTTATCCTCCTCTACCCTGCGTTTGATCTCTTCCTGCGCCTCTTTATCGGCATGCTGTATATCTTCAAGCTTCTGGGCATATATTTCATCCAGATTGATATCGCCCCTGTCGATCAGACGGAAGAATGCATCCAGAACCTCCGGATCGAACTGTGTGCCTCTGCCGCGCTTCATTTCGGTCATTACATAATCGGTATCCATATGATTACGGTAAACACGGTTGGATGTCATCGCATCGAAAGCATCGGCCACACCTATGATACGTGCAAAAAGCGGGATTTCGTCACCCTTAAGTCCATCCGGATACCCCTTGCCGTCATAGCGTTCATGATGGTATCTTGTTCCGTCGACAACATTCTCCACCAACGTGAAGTCCTTAAGTATTTCCGCACCCCTTATCACATGTGATTTCATTTTCGCATATTCATCATCCGTCAGACGTCCGACCTTGTTGAGCACACTGTCCGGTATTGCTATCTTGCCTATATCATGCATCTGGGCAGCCTTCCTCAGATTGGAAAGCTTTTTCTTTTCCTGATGTTTTTTGAAGCACTTCATTTCCTGTGCTATAAGCTCCGAATATTCGGCCACCCTGAGAGAATGCTGATGCGTACGCACATCTTTGGCATCGACTGCATTTGCTATCGCCATAACGGTTTCGTTAGCCATATTCAGCTTTACCTGCTGTTCATGCAGCTGTTTCTGTACCACAAGCCAGGTAAACCAGATGAGCATAAGCGACAGAAGAAGCAGCATATAAACAAGGAAACCGGGGCGTTCGTAGATCTCGCCCACCTTGACTAGTTCAAACTTACGCTCCTCAAGAACACGGTCGCCCGCACTGTCAAGAATTGCAAGATGGAAGGTATAGTTACCCGCGGGGAGATTGACATATATTATGTTGTTCAGGCTGTTCTGCGGAACAATGGTCCATTGTGAATCATATCCTTCAAGGAAATAACCCACATTAGGTTCCTGAATGGTATAGTTCAGTATCTCCGGACTCAGCTCCACCCTGCTGACGCCCTGTCCAATGGTGATGGCACCCATCCTGGAGAGCGGCTGTAATGTACCGTCAAGACGAACTGATGCAAGCTGCATTCTGTATGATCTTACGTCACTGTTGTATTTCTCGACATCTATGATATAAACGCCCGTATC
>JAEEHY010000018.1 GCA_016281085.1 Lachnospiraceae bacterium | reverse complement strand
CTCAATTGCATACACCTTCACGGTCGGAGCAGACAATGCAGGCCCTGTAAGCATAAGCCTCGGAAACATCACAAATCCTGAGAAAGAGAAGGATAGCGGAGTGGCCGGAGTAAGGGCACCGATAGCCGAGAAGGTATCGGGAGTGCTCGGAGTAAGGAGTACACCGAAGAAGGGAGTACTCGGAGCAAGGACAGGCCCTGCAACGGGAGATGCAAGTGCTATAGCACTGTGGCTTGCGATAATGATGGCATGCATGGGAACTATCATATGGCTGCTTGTAAGCAGGAAGAAGAAAAACAGTTAATACAATAAAGCTTTAAAAGACCGGCAGGGAAACCTGCCGGTCTTCCTTTATTGTAAGTGTTGTAAGTTTTTTAATGAAATGCTAGGAATTGGATTTAAGGTATGCTATAATCTATTCTAGTGCTTACTGCACGCTAATTGTTTAAGCAAGGGCTTTTAAGCCGTATAATAATAAGATGGAGGGCTGAACAAAATGAGTAACACTTCTCAAGCGAGCGCTAGGATCAACTTATTGCTCGATGAAAACAGTTTTGTTGAGATCGGTGCCGGAATAACTGCCAGGGCTACCGATTTCAATCCGGAACCCAAGGCGGCTCCGTCAGACGGTGTTGTTACAGGATACGGTCTGATAGACGGAAACCTTGTGTATGTATACAGCCAGGACGCATCGGTAATGGGTGGTTCCATAGGTGAGATGCATGCGAAGAAGATCATAGGCCTGTATGATCTTGCACTTAAGACAGGCGCACCTGTGATCGGACTTATTGATTCGACCGGTCTCAGGCTTATGGAGGCAACCGATGCACTTGCCGCGTTCGGTGAGATCTATAAGACACAGGCAATGGCTTCGGGGGTTGTTCCCCAGATAACGGCAGTATTCGGAAGCTGCGGAGGCGGACTGTCACTGTTCCCCGCAATGACCGATTTTACCATTATGGAAGCCATAAAAGGTAAGATATTTGTTAATTCTCCCAATGCCATAGAGGGTAATTACGAGGAGAAGCTTGACACATCAGCCAGCGATTTCAGAAGTAAGGAATGCGGAAATGTTGATGTGGTTGCAAGTGAAGATGAGATCTATGACAAGATAAGGACACTTGTTTCCATGCTTCCTTCCAATAATGAAGACGGCGGAGTATATGATGAGTGTGATGATGATCTTAACAGACTGCTTGATGATATCGATGCATGCATCAAGGATTCATCAGTGGCTCTTTCAAGGATCGCAGACAATCAGCTTTTCTATGAGATTAAGGCCGATTACGCACCTTCGATGGTGACTGGTTTTATGAAGCTGAACGGAATGACTGTAGGCGCTGTTGCCAACCGCACCGAGAAATATGATGAAGAAGGCAAGGTTGCCGATAAGTTCCCTGCAGTTCTTACACCTGCCGGATGTGTCAAGGCAGCTGAATTCGTTAATTTCTGCGATGCTTTTGATATTCCGGTCCTGACTCTGACCAACGTAACAGGCTTCGAGAACACAATGTGCGCCGAGAAGAAGCTTTCAAGAGCTGCTGCAAGGCTTACATATGCATTTGCAAATGCAACTGTTCCGAAGATCAATGTGATAGTAGGCGATGCTTTCGGCAGTGCTTATGTGGTTATGAACTCCAAGGCACTCGGTGCTGATATTGTTTTCGCATGGGACAATACATCAGTCGGAATGATGGATGCCGACATAGCAGCCAAGATCCTGTTTGATAAGGAAGACAACAAGGATGAGCTCACCAAGGTATACAAGGAGACTCAGACAAGTGTTGAATCTGCAGCTCGCCGCGGTTATGTGGATACGGTGATCGAAGCTCAGGATACACGTAAGTATGTCATCGGTGCACTGGAAATGTTGTTTACAAAGAGAGAGGGGCGTCCGGTTAAGAAGCATGGCGCAATCTAGGAAAGGTATGGTGAAACGTAATATGAAAAAGTTTTTATCAGTATTATGTATTAGTATCTTCCTTCTCGGATTGACAGCATGCCAGAGTGTTAAGCCGGTGGCTCCAGAGGATGCGAAAGTAGTTAGTGACTATTCTGATTTCATGGTCAGATATGTACTCTCGGGAAATCCGGAGCTTTATGCATATCTTGCGAACAACATGGGTGTACAGATAGAGAGTCTTGATACTTTTGAGACCAGCGGAGCTGAGTTCACCGAAGCAATACTTGGTCAGATAGGTGTTCCCGTAGAGGGAAACGGATTTATTTCCGGTATCGATTCCTGGAAGAAGGCAGAAGAGGAAGCCGGTAAGTTCGTCAACATGGGCGGAAGCACTGTTAAATACGGATCCAAGGGAGATACACTTATCGTAGATCTTGATGTTGAATTCGAGAATAGAGATGCGGTAGTTGAACTTGTTTATGATGATGATTACAATAAGACACTTAAGTCTTTTGCGGTGAATCTGAATTATACATTTGCCGAGAAGATGGAGAAAGCCGGTTTGAATACTTTACTTGGTATGGGAACCGTGTTTATTGTCCTGATACTTCTCTCGCTGCTGATAGGCTGCTTCAGCTTTATCAATAAGGCACAGTCGGCGGCAGAGAACAAGAAGAAGGCTGCACAGGAAGCCGCAGCACCTGCCAAGGCTGTTGAAGCTGAGCCGGTTGTTGCTGAACCTGAAGCTGTGGCAACGGATGATGATGAGATCGCAGTCGTAATAGCTGCTGCCATAGCCGCATATGAATCCGAAAAGGGAGCTATATCACCTGCAGATGCAGGAGGCTATTTCGTAAGAAGTATCAGACGCAGAAGCAATAACAGATGGAAATAGGAACTAAGTAAGTGTTCATTATATGGAGGAAATAAAAATGAAAAATTATACTATTACAGTTAACGGAAATGTATATGATGTAACCGTTGAAGAAGGCGCAGCAGGAGCAGCACCCGTGGCTGCGGCAGCACCCAAGGCGGCACCGGCAGCAGCACCCAAGGCAGCACCCGCAGCAGCACCCAAGGCTTCGGCAGGCGCAGGCTCCATTAAGGTTGAAGCAGGTGCGGCAGGCAAGATATTCAAGATCGAGGCAAGTGTCGGACAGGCAGTTAAGAAGGGTGATGCGGTAGTTATACTTGAGGCAATGAAGATGGAGATCCCCGTAGTTGCTCCGTCAGACGGTACTGTAGCAAGCATAGATGTAAGCGTTGGAGATGCGGTAGAAGCAGGCGCATGCCTTGCAACACTTAACTAATTTCTGAATAGGAACAATTTGGAGGTCATAAAATGTCATATATAGTTGAGACAATGCAGAACCTCATACATCAGACAGCCTTCTTTAATCTTACTTTTGGTAATTTCATTATGATCGCTGTTGCGTGTGTATTTCTGTATTTGGCAATTGCGAAAGAATTTGAGCCGTTGCTTCTCACACCGATCGCTTTCGGTATGCTGTTAGTCAATATCTATCCCGATATCATGATGACAGTTGAAGAGTCGGCCAACGGAGTGGGTGGTCTTCTCCATTACTTCTATCTTCTGGATGAATGGGCAATACTTCCTTCACTTATTTTCATGGGTGTCGGCGCGATGACAGACTTCGGTCCGCTGATCGCCAATCCCAAGAGCTTCCTTTTGGGAGCAGCAGCACAGTTCGGTATCTTCGCTGCTTATTTCGGAGCCATTGCTCTTGGCTTTAATGATAAGGCAGCTGCAGCGGTATCGATCATCGGTGGTGCAGACGGTCCTACATCAATCTTCCTTGCAGGTAAGCTCGGACAGACAGCGATCATGGGTCCCATAGCTGTTGCGGCATATTCGTATATGTCACTGGTTCCCATTATCCAACCGCCCATTATGAAGCTTCTCACAACCGAGAAGGAGAGGGCAATTAAGATGGAGCAGCTTCGTCCGGTATCAAAGCTTGAGAGGATATTATTCCCCATCGTGGTTACCATAGTTGTATGTCTTATACTTCCCACAACGGCTCCTCTTGTAGGTATGCTGATGTTAGGTAATCTGTTCAGGGAGTCGGGAGTTGTTCGTCAGCTTACCGAGACAGCAAGTAATGCACTCATGTACATAGTTGTTATTATCCTCGGTACTTCCGTAGGAGCAACAACAAGTGCGGCAGCCTTCCTTAACTGGGATACGATCAAGATAGTAGTACTCGGACTCATAGCATTTATGTTCGGTACGGCAGCCGGAGTTCTGTTCGGTAAATTAATGTGCATTGCCACAAAAGGCAAGGTAAATCCGCTTATAGGTTCTGCAGGAGTGTCTGCCGTTCCCATGGCAGCAAGAGTATCACAGAAGGTTGGCGCGGAGTCCGATCCTACCAATTTCCTGCTTATGCATGCAATGGGTCCCAATGTTGCCGGAGTTATCGGTACGGCAGTAGCGGCAGGTACATTCATGGCAGTGTTCGGAGTTTTCTAGAACAGACCACGATCAAAAAGAAATCAATATGGAGGAAATTATAATGGCAGATATAGAAAAGAAACCAATCAAGATTACCGAGACCATCCTTCGTGATGCTCATCAGTCCTTGATCGCAACAAGAATGCCTACCGAGCTCATGCTTCCGATATTGGACAAGCTTGACAAGGTCGGATATCATTCACTTGAGTGCTGGGGAGGAGCAACCTTTGATGCTTCACTTCGTTTCCTTAAGGAAGATCCCTGGGACAGGCTCAGAAAGATAAGAGACGGCGCAAAGAATACAAAGCTTCAGATGCTCTTCAGAGGTCAGAACATCCTTGGATACCGTCCTTATGCAGATGATGTTGTTGAGTACTTTGTACAGAAGTCAATAGCAAACGGTATAGATATCATCCGTATATTTGACTGTCTTAACGATCTTCGTAACCTTCAGGCAGCCGTTGATGCTACCAATAAAGAAAAGGCACAGTCGGGCAAGGGACATGCACAGATAGCTCTTTCATATACACTCGGCGATGCATATACACTTGAATACTGGACAGAGATGGCCAAGAAGATAGAGGATATGGGTGCTGATTCCATCTGTATAAAGGATATGGCAGGTCTTCTCCTTCCTTACAGGGCAGCTGAGCTTATTACCGAAATGAAGAAGAACACCAAGCTTCCCATCCAGCTTCATACACACTATACATCAGGTGTTGCTTCAATGACCTATCTTAAGGCAGTTGAGGCAGGTGTAGACGTTATCGATACAGCTATGTCGCCGTTTGCACTCGGTACATCACAGCCTGCAACAGAGGTTATGGTAGAGGCATTCAAGGGTACTCCTTATGATACCGGCTTTGATCAGAAGCTTCTTGCAGAGATCGCTGATTATTTCAGGCCTTACAGAGAGGAATGCCTTAACAACGGACTGCTCAGTCCCAAGGTTCTCGGTGTTAATATCAAGACCCTTCTGTATCAGGTACCCGGCGGTATGTTATCCAACATGGTGAGCCAGCTTAAGGAACAGAATGCTGAAGACAGATATGAGGAAGTGCTTCAGGAGATCCCGAGAGTTCGTAAGGATCTCGGTGAGCCGCCTCTTGTTACACCTTCATCACAGATCGTTGGAACACAGGCAGTATTCAATGTTCTCATGGGTGAGCGCTATAAGATGGCCACCAAGGAGACCAAGG
>JAEEHY010000260.1 GCA_016281085.1 Lachnospiraceae bacterium | reverse complement strand
GGAGTACGGGATACTGACTCCGGCAATAGTGAGGCACAGAGCAGAGGGAGGCTATGAGCTTATATCCGGACACCGGAGGCGTAAGGCAGCGGAGCTGGCAGGACTTGATACGATCCCGTGCATAGTGCGGGATCTGGATGATGATGCTTCGACGATAATCATGGTGGACAGTAATCTTCAACGTGAGAACATCCTGCCAAGTGAAAGGGCGTGGGCATTCCGTATGAAGTTGGAGGCGATGAAGAGACAAGGATCAAGAAGTGATTTGACTTCGTCCCAAGTTGGGACAAAGTCAAGGGCAGATCAAGAGATAGCAAAAGAAGCAGGAACCAGTAGAAACCAAATCCAGCGCTTCATTCGTCTCACCTACCTTCTCCCACAGCTCCTTGAAATGGTGGATGACAAGAAGCTGGCCTTTAATCCTGCTGTGGAGATATCTTTCCTTAAGCCGGAGCAACAGGAAGACGTGATCGAGGCGATGGAATATGCTCAGTGTACTCCGTCATTATCGCAGGCACAGCGTATAAAGAAGCTGGCGCAGACCGAAGAATACTCGCTTGAAAAGGTCGAAGAGATCATGAATGAGGAGAAAAAAGCGGAGCTGGACCATGTGACCATTAAGAATGATGTACTAAAGAAGTATTTTCCGAAGTCATACACACCAAAACAGATGGAGGATACGATCATCAAGCTGCTGGAACAGTGGCAGAAGAAGAAAAAAAGGGATATTAGCTTATAGGCAGCCAGGACAGGCTGCTTTTTTGAACACAAAATCAAACGGAGGATAAGAAAAATGGCAGAAGCATTGATAAGAGAACTTATTAAGAGTCAGGAGAACAGACACAACGTAGAAAGGAAGGCAGACTCTGTAATAATCAGGAAACCCGGTGAGGAGCCCAGACTTGTAAAGGGGGATGATATTGACAGGGAGCTCGTACAGTTTGGTGTGTTCCTGGAACTCTGTGATATTGAAGATACAGACCTGATAGCTGTGTTTGATTCAAGGAAGTCATTTGAAATTGCCGGAACAAAGTATGTGTTCGGACCTGTTATGGTAGTGCACAGGGGAAATAACGGTACCGAGTGTATGACAGAGGAGGAGATATGCACCGCTGCGATAGAACTTATGGATATGGAAGTGACTCTAAGCTACGACGGAACTGACTTTAAGGCATATGAAATATACTGAGGAGGGCATATATGCAGGAGGAAGTGGAAAATAAGGTGGTAAACCTGGCGATCACAACGACAAGGCTGACCGTAAGGACACTCATAAGCGGCTTAAGGATGTATATAGGCTATAGGAAGCACAAGAAAATGCACGATCCTTATAAGCATGGGAAGCAGACGGTGAAACAGCTTATAAAGCAGGGTCAGGGTGCGACGAGCATGGTGATCGGGAATGAGAGCCTTAAGCTTTTTGAGAGGATAGCCAGGAAATATGGCGTTGATTATGCAGTGACAAAGGACAGGAGCGTAGATCCTCCCAATTATACTGTGTTCTTCAAGGCGCGGGATGCGGATGCCCTGCAGCTTATCGTGGATGAATACGCTGACAGGATCATGGAGAGAAAGAACAAACCCAGTGTTCGTGAGAATCTCGCAAAGTTTAATGAATATGTCATGACTCATTGCAGGCCTGACAGGTTCAGGGAGAAGGAGCTGGTGAGATGATGGATAAGAAGATGAAGAAGACTGTCATTCTTAACCTGCCATATGTGCTTATCGGCCTGTTTTCAACGAATATCGGGGAAGCCTGGAGGCTTGCCGGAAAATGCAGCAATGGAGCGGAGAAAGTACAGAAGCTGATGGTGACCCTGCCAGCAGCGCTGTCCAATCCGCTTCCGAGCCTGCATATATTAGATCTTATGATAGGAGCCTTTGTCGGACTCATCTTAAGACTGGCAGTATATATAAAGGGAAAGAATGCAAAGAAATACAGGCATGGCACGGAATACGGTTCCGCCAGATGGGGGACTGCACAGGATATTGAGCCCTTCATGAGTGAGGATTTCAGGAATAATGTCATTCTAACGGGTTCAGAGCGCCTTATGCTTAACGGAAGGCCGTCGGAGCCCAAATATGCGAGAAATAAAAACGTGCTGGTTGTCGGAGGTTCCGGATCAGGTAAAACAAGGTTCTTCCTGCTTCCGAACCTCCTGCAGATGCATTCATCATATGTCATAACAGATCCCAAGGGAGATATCATAAATATCACCGGAAAAATGCTGCTGAACCACGGATATGATGTAAGGGTTCTTAATACGATCAATTTTAAGAAAAGTCAGCATTATAATCCGTTTGCATATCTGCATTCGGAGAAGGATATCCTGAAGCTTGTGAACGCCATCATTGCCAATACCAAGGGAGACGGAAAGAGCAATGATCCGTTCTGGGAAAAGGCAGAAACGCTGCTGTATACGGCACTTATCGGGTATATTCATTATGAGGCACCGGTTGAGGAACAGAATTTCTCGACACTGCTTGAATTCATTAATGCAATGGAAGTCCGTGAGGACGACGAGGAGTTCAAAAATGCCGTTGATCTGATGTTTGATGAGCTGGCTGAAAAGGATCCTGAGCACTTTGCTGTGCGTCAATATAAAAAATATCTCCTTGCGGCCGGCAAAACGGCGAAATCCATACTTGTGAGCTGCGGAGCGAGACTGGCTCCGTTCGATATCAAGGAGCTTCGTGAGATCACTGCTTATGATGAACTGGCGCTTGATACACTAGGAGATAAGAAGACGGCGCTGTTCCTCATAATGAGTGATACGGATCCGACATTTAACTTTCTGATATCACTTGTATATACGCAGATGTTCAACCTGTTGTGTGAAAAAGCGGACGACGTATACGGCGGGCGGCTGCCGGTACACGTCCGCTGTCTTATTGATGAGTGCGCGAATATCGGACAGATACCTAACCTTGAGAAGCTGGTGGCGACTATCCGAAGCAGGGAAATATCTGCCTGCCTTATATTACAGGCAAAATCACAGCTTAAGGCCATATATAAGGATAATGCGGATACGATAGTAGGAAACATGGATTCACAGCTATTCCTGGGCGGAACCGAGCCGACAACTCTTAAGGACCTTAACCAGATGTTGGGAAAGGAAACGATAGATATGTATAACACCGGAGAGAGCCGGGGCAACAATCCGTCATATTCGATGAATTACCAGAAGACAGGTCATGAGCTTTTGAGCGTCGATGAGCTTGCTGTGATGGACGGAGAGAAATGCATCCTGCAGCTTCGTGGTGTAAGACCGTTCCTGTCGGACAAATATGACCTGACGAAGCACCCAAACTATAAGGAAACATCGGATTATGACAAGAAGAATCTGTTCGATGTTGAGAAGTACGTTAACCGGAGGCTTAAGTTTAAGCCAGATGATGAATATGATGTTATAGACATGAGATAGTTTAAGGGCGGACCTCCGCCCGTTACATATATGGGATTTCACAAGAGTATTCGGACAAGAGTATTTTGGCAAAAAACTCTTGCAAGGAGTCGGGATAATCGAACACTTATCCCTATATCTCAAATCCTTTTAAAATGGGCATTTCTGCAAAATAACGTTGAGTGCCTTTGAGTGCTATATTTCATGAATGAGAAAGGTGTCAGGATAGGGGTCAGAATAGCTGAGCTTGGATGAGCTCGGCTATTCTTATACTTTTAAGGAGTTCACAAGTGTAGGCATATGTAGTAAAATATAAATAAGTGAAATTACTGAATGTAGGTTACGGAGGCTGATATAATGGGTATACCGGTAAAGAATTTAGAGATATTTGAAGAACTTCAGCAGGATGAGCTTGATATGGTATCCAATTACGCAAAATCGTTAATTCGGAACAGAGTTCCGCATACAACTTCATATTATAAGTTTCAGGAGGCTCGTAAAAGAATGCTTGCAAAGAATCCTATGACGGATGAGGATATTGACAAAGTGATTTATGAGGATTCTGAAGAATGAAACTATATAGTTTTACAAAACGGGTGGTTATTGATACAAATGTAATAGTATCCGCATTGTTAAGCCCAAATGGGAGTGCTGCCAAATTCATAGGAGATGTATTTGATGAGAAATATGAGGTAGTAATAACAGATTCGATTTATTCAGAATATGATGAGGTATTGCACCGTAGCAGATTTAATATTGATGAAGACATAATACACTTTATTCTGTCATGGATGTCAGAACATGCACTGTATGTCGAAGTTGATGAGAGTGACTATCCAAAGGATGAAATGCCGGATCCTGATGATGCACCGTTTTATGTTGCTGCACGATGCACAGGTTCATTACTTGTAACAAAAAATATAAAGCATTATCCTGTAACAGAATGGCGTACAATGATTTGGGAATTATTATAAGAATATCAATACCTCCATCAGGAGTCATACGATAATTGTTATCTTTATTTTATCAGGTCATTTCTTCTTCAAAGAATTTATCAAGGTTCCTTGCACCATAAGGGATACGGACAATTTGAAGTACACAATAGTCCGTATGAGATTCAGGAAAGGGTAATCTCAGAATTCCTTAAAAAGAATGTATCATATTATGTGGGAGACAATTAGCAGGATGAAGTTGAAGAGCTTGCCTCGGAAATAATGAAAACCGGAGTAAAGTATAAGGATGCGTGTCATGTAGCATCCGCTATTATAGCTGAATGTGAAGTATTCTTAACTACTGATAAACGCTTGTTGAAGTATCAAACGGATAAAATCAAGATAATGAATCCTATAGATTTCATTCGGGAAAGTGAGGAAAATGATGGATGGTGTTGCATTAGCCAGTAGATGTATGGATATATTGTGCGAGAGTGTAGGTATAGTAGAGGCAGAACGGTTTATTTATTATATAAAAACCGGAGCTTTTGATTATACTAAATGGCAGCGTGATTTTTACGATGCAATTCCTGAAGATGAATTAAGGAACAGGGTTAGAAAATATAATGCCGATAACCCATTTCAGGGAGATAAAGCGGTAAGAGTTTAAGCTATGATTACATAAGCCCCTATACAATCGCGATGTATAAGGGCTTCTTTTATGCCCAAACGGCGGTGCACAGCCGGGAAAGATCCTGTGTGGCGGCAGCTTAGTCGGTTATGACAGAACAGACAGTGAAAAGAGACCGTAAAACAGGATAAACAGGGCAAAGTGAGACAACTGTATATGGAACTATCAACTTAAGGTCGGAGAAATCCGGCTTTTTTTATGCCCAAAATCAGGGCGGAGAGGCTTTTCCGGTATGCCTCTTAAGTACAAACCGGGCATTAAGGAAAAGTCAGATTTGGAGGTAATCATGGCATTTTTCAACTCAGCAATCACTGTATTACAGACACTTGTTATCGC
>JAEEHY010000259.1 GCA_016281085.1 Lachnospiraceae bacterium | reverse complement strand
TCATTCCTCCTGGTCTTATTCTGTTTGTTCGTTTATGATCTTTATCCTGCCCTGTCCGTAAGGGTCTGCATACTCATCACCGATCGTTCCGTCAAGAGAGTTTACTATGTAATCGATCAGCGCCAGAATATCGTCCTTTCACTTTTAATGACTTTAGTCTTTGGGAATAAGCTTTATATTTACTGCCTCTCCTGTAAAAGCCGCTCCGGTTATTATCTGGAGAGTTCTCTCATTGAGCATTTCCTTATGATAAAAGTGTATGTGTCCTGCCAGTACAAGAGCAACGGGACTCTCGTCCGAAAGCACCATATCTATGAATTCACGGGTTGTATTATCGGGTGTACATCCATGTTCACCGAAGAAGACGGGGATCACATCATCCTGCATTCCAAAGAATTCCCGGCTTTCCTCGATAAGAGATTCGGAACCGGTTACAGGTTCTATCGGTACATGGAGAGCCAGTACCACGGGTTTGTTCTTATGCACTGTTTCCTTAAATGCCTCCAACACTTCGGGAGCTATCCGGTTGTTACGGTCATCTGCCGTAAAGACTATGACATCTTCATATTCGCGTATCTGATAATCCGTACCGTCCCTGAGTTCATCAAGTCTTGGCAGATATGTATCGTAGGCTTTCCCCGAGAAATATTCCGTCCCGTATTCGAAATCATGATTCCCCATCAGATACACATAAGGCTTGTTGAGTGTTGCCAGCTTATCCTTAACATGATCTATGGAGGCATACATTGCGGAATCGATGATATCCCCTCCAAGAACCACCAGATCCGCATCCCCTGCATTTGCTGCGTCTATAAGAGCATCGAACCTGTCCCATGCCTCGATGCCGTCTGCCTTAAACAGGAGACTCCTGTCGGTTGCCTTTACCATGAGCTCCCCGTCCCTGTCATCGCACAATGAAATATGCGAATCTGCCAGGAAGAATATGTCAAAGGGCTTATCTATCCCTTCAACTTCAACAGTTTCCTCGCTTACGGCTATGGGTACCAAGGTGGCTGCAGTACCGGTTTCATTCGATATTCCCGTATCCGTTATGCCCTTGCATCCCGTGATCGCAGTCACGGATATTGCAATTAAAGCAGCCGTTATTCTTTTGATCAGGCTCAATTGTGTTCCTCCGGGTTGTTGTGATTTCTGTAAATCTTTGGCGTAGTAAAATGGTCAATAACACCGTTATTGTACGGTAAACAGCAGGATGACGCCGGTTGTCAGTAACAGGCGTCATCCTCTAGTATCAAGTGTAATTGTAACTTAAACCGGGTTATATCCTTCCCTTGCGGCATAACTTGTGTGTAACAGCTTGTGTGCCTTGTGGCTGTTCGGTTCATCAAGGAACTTATCGTACAGTTCCTTGATCTGGGGATTGTTGTGCGACTGGCGAAGAGTCATCCGTTCATCCTCGCTGTACAGTGCCTTTGCACGTTTTTCCTTATAGGTATCAAGGATATCATCATCCTCGTTCGGAAGGAAGAATTCACGTACATAGGGCTGGCCGCCTCCGTTGATACATCCTCCGGGACATCCCATTATTTCTATGAAATGGTATTTCGATTTGCCTGCTCTGATATCATTAAGAAGAACCTTGGCAGATTTCATACCTGAAGCTATGGCAACGTTTACGGTTGTTCCGTCTATATCCACGGAAGCCTCCCTTATGCCTGCATCATGACCGCGGACATCCTTGAATTCGATGGGATCCGACTCGCGGCCTGTAAGCTTGTAATATACGGTACGAAGAGCTGCTTCCATAACACCGCCCGTTACACCGAAGATAACGCCTGCGCCCGTGTAATCTCCCATGATATCCTGATCCCAGTCCTCGTCGGGAAGCCTGTCAAACATGATACCTGCTCTCTTTATCATTCTGGCAAGCTCTCTTGTAGTTATGACAGCATCTACATCAGGCAGTCCGTCAACCATATTCTGTTCACGCTGTTTCTCGAATTTCTTGGCCGTACACGGCATTACCGAAACAACAAACACATCCTTTGGATCAACATCATGCTGTTTAGCCCAGTAGGACTTGATTATCGCACCCTGCATCTGATGAGGTGATTTACATGATGACAGATGCGGAAGAAGATCGCTGTAGTTGTATTCCGCATAGTTAACCCATCCGGGTGAGCATGAGGTGATCATCGGAAGGACTCCGCCGTTCTTTAAACGTCCAAGAAACTCGGTTCCCTCTTCCATGATCGTTAAGTCCGCACCGAAATTAACATCATAGATCCTGTGGAAGCCCAGCCTTCTCATGGCTGCTATCATCTTGCCTGTTACCGGCGTGCCGATCTTGAAGCCGAATTCCTCACCAAGTGCCGCCCTTACTGCGGGAGCCGCCTGGGCTATAACGTATTTATTACCGTATCTTAACGCATGATCCACCTTGTCTATTTCCGAATGCTCCATAAGGGCACCGGTGGGACATACATTGACACACTGTCCGCACTGTATGCAGGGACTGTCTTCAAATGAACGGTCACCTGCGGGAGATACAAAGGTATTGAAGCCTCTGTTCTCAAAGCCGAGGATGCCAAGTCCGTGTGCATTCTTACATCTTTCGATACATCTTCCGCAGAGTATGCATTTGGATGTGTCCCTTACAAGTCCCGGTGCAACTTCATCTATATGAACTTCGCTGTGTGAGCCTCCGAAAACGCCGGACCTTGCATCCGTTACGATAGCAACGTGAAGCAGTTCGCACTTGCCGTTCTTATCACAGGCCTGACAGAACTGGTTGTGATCCGATAACAGGAGTTCCACGCTTCTCCTTCTGGCTGCCACGGCTTCGGCTGAGGAGATGCTGATCTCCATTCCGTCATTCACGGGATAAACGCAGCTTGCGACAAGTCCTCTTGCACCCTTAACCTCCACAAGACAAACACGGCATGAACCCTGAGAACATTCACCGTGATTAAAGGAGCAGAGGGAGGGAATCTCATAACCACATTTTTTTGCCGCTTCAAGAATTGTAAGCCCATCTTCTACCTGATAGGGGATACCCTCTATTTTAATATTGATCAATGACATAATCCATCTCCTCCTTAGTCCTTGGATATTGCATTAAATTTACAGTTACTCTTACACAGTCCGCACTTAGCACACTTCTCCTGATCTATCTCAAAGGAAGCAAGCTTGTGACCCTCGGGAATATAATGGGTCCTTGAAATGCAGCCTGCCGGGCAGTTCCTTGCACACAGTCCGCAGCCGATACATATTTCCGGGTTGATCTTGTATTGGCTCAGGCTCTTGCATACGTGAGCGGGACAGCGTTTTTCAACGATATGTGCAATATATTCATCCCTGAAATGCCTCAGAGTCGAGTTGACGGGATTGGCTGCAGTCTGTCCGAGGGCGCAGAGTGAGTTCTTACGGATGGTCTTTGACAGCTCTTCAAGAGTGTCAAGATCTTCCATCTCCCCCTTTCCTTCCGTGATCCTTGTAAGGATTTCCAGTATCCTCTTGGTTCCCACACGGCAGGGAGAACACTTGCCGCATGACTCATCGCAGATGAATTCCATGTAGAACTTGGCAACATCAACCATACAGTTGTCCTCGTCCATAACGATGGCTCCGCCCGAACCCATCATGGAACCCTTCTGGACAAGATTGTCGAAATCAATGGGTTCATCAAGATATTCCTCAGTCAGACAGCCGCCCGAAGGGCCACCTGTCTGAATGGCCTTGAACTTCTTGCCGTTCGGGATACCTCCGCCGATGTCATAGATGAGTTCCCTTAACGTGGTACCCATGGGTACTTCAACGAGACCGACGTTATTGACTTTGCCGCCGAGTGCAAATACCTTGGTTCCCTTGGACCCTTCGGTTCCGACCCTTGCGAATTCAGCGGCACCTTCCCTCAAAATATATGGTACACAAGCCAGGGTCTCGACGTTGTTGACTATGGTAGGCTTGCCCCAGAGTCCCTTGACTGCAGGGAAAGGAGGTCTTGGCCTTGGCATACCTCTCTTGCCTTCTATCGAATTAAGGAGAGCTGTTTCCTCACCGCAGACAAATGCGCCCGCACCCAGTCTTATATGACATTCAAAGTCAAAGCCGCTGCCGAGTATATTCTTACCCAGAAGTCCGGCTTTTCTTGCGTTTTCTATAGCCTTCTTAAGACGTGCCACCGCTATCGGGTACTCGGCACGAACGTAGAAATATCCTTCCTTTGCTCCTATGGCATAACCTGCGATCATCATGCCTTCGATGACTGCCAGAGGATTGCCCTCAAGGATGGAACGGTCCATGAATGCACCGGGATCGCCTTCGTCACCGTTACATACAACGTATTTCTCATCACCCTCGGATGAAAGGGCAAACATCCACTTACGGCCGGCAGGGAAACCGCCGCCTCCGCGGCCTCTGAGTCCGGAAAGCAGAACTGTGTCCGCTACCTCCTTGGGGGTGAGGGACAGTGCCTTCTTAAGGCCCTTAAAAGCACCAAATCCCAATGCTTCCTTAATATCCTCGGGATTGATGACTCCGCAGCCGTGAAGGGCTATCCTGTGCTGTTTCTTATAGAAATTGATATCGTCCTGCTTGGATACTTTCTCACCGGATACCGGATCCACATACAGGAGGCGCTCAACAACCTCTCCGCGTCCTATATCGGAATCGACGATCTCCTCGACATCATCGAGTGAGACCAGCCTGTACAGTGTATCTTCGGGATATATCTTTACAAAGGGTCCCTGCGAACAGAAGCCGAAACAGCCTGCGAGATTGATGGTGGCCTTTCCGTTAAGTCCTCTTTTCGCAAGAAGCTTTTTGAACTTTTCCGCTATTTCTTTCGAATTACTTGAGAGGCAGCCGGTTCCTCCGCAAAGTACGATATGGCGCTTATCATCCGCACCGGAGATCTTGCCTGCCATGTCCTTTTCGCACTGCTCAGTAATTCTATCCAGTTCTTCTATGGATGTTATCTGATTCATGCCGATGCCTCCTTCTTAAATGATTCTATTATGCCTTCCACTTCTTCCACGTCTACCTTGGGATATACCTTGCCGTTTATGCTTACGGCAGGGGCGATACCGCAGGCTCCGATACATCTCAGTGCATCGAGGGTGAAAAGGCCGTCCTCCGTGGTCTGTCCGGGTGCGATCCCCAGAAGCTCCGAGAAGCGGTCGATAACGATCTGGGCGCCCTTAACATAGCATGCCGTTCCCAGACAGCACCCAATGACGTATTTTCCCTTGGGTGTAAGCGAAAAGAATGAATAGAAAGTCACCACTCCATAGATCTCCGCAACGGAAATGCCTGTCTTTTTTGATACAAGTTCCTGAACCTCAAGCGGAATATATCCATATTCATTCTGGATGTCACTGAGGATCATCATGAGGGGGGTCTTCTCCTTTTTGTACCTGTCACAAATCCCCTCGATCTGCTTAACAGCGGCTTCGTTCAACTTGGCCATTAACCATAACCTCCTTTGCTACTATTTGCTAACATAATAATTATTCAGAACAGGCTCAAAATACTACGTATTGCTCTGAATAGTTACATCACATAAACATATGTATGTTTATTATACCTCAGATTCACTGATAATGGAAAGATTTTTCACATGAAATCGGCTTTTACAAGATATACATTTGTGTGGTATAGTAAAGATGGCGTTTATCGGTACGATTTGAACGGATCGGACACGATTGCGATAGGAAGGGCATCTGCGATGCCTCGCAATCGGCGCAAAGTGAACGATTAAATTCGTTCACAATAACATTGACCGGTAAGGGGGATGAGTTAACACAATGACACTAAGAGAAATGTTTCAGAAATCCGTTATCGTTACGGAATTTCACATGGATTACGGTAATACGATCTATATTCACAGGATTCCCCTGCAGAAGGTAGTCGATCTTCCGGCCAGGGTCTGTGTTAAGGATATTTTTAACCATGATGTTGTAATCAACATGACCAAGCTCAAGACTGCACAGGAAAAGATAGGTCTGTTTATCGAGGAGGAAAACAAGCTTCTGCTGTTTGAGGAAGATGTCTTCGATGTGTTGACCGAGGAAATGCTTGACATTGAGTTGTATGTAAGTTCGGAAATAGATAATAACAGCTGCCGTATCCGTGTCGGCAACTATCTGCT
>JAEEHY010000258.1 GCA_016281085.1 Lachnospiraceae bacterium | reverse complement strand
TGACGGTACCGAGAACATGGCCTACACCATCCTCTGTGAGGACTGGAGATACTTCTGTCTTGAGAATGCAGGTCAGTTCCTTGGTGGATATCCCAACGACGGTTCTGTAATCGTTAACAAGAAGGATATGAAGATTGAGGATTACAATACTTCAGATGATACCATCGCATACTTCAAGAAGCTTAACGAAGAGTACAACAAGGGCTTCATAGATCCCGAATCATTCACCCAGACATATGATGAGTACATCGCCAAACTGTCAACAGGCCGCGTACTTGGTATGGTCGATCAGTGGTGGGATTTCGCTTATACAGTAAATGATTCTTTTAAGCAGTCAGGTCTTGATCAGAAGGGCTGCAACTATGTTCCTCTCGGCCTTACGACCAAGGCAGGCATGGAGAACAGATGGCATACATATGATGATACCGTTAACCAGGCTTCAGGTATAGCTATCACAGTCGACTGTGAAGATCCCGATGCAGCTTTCAAGTTCCTTGTAGACTGCGCAATGGATCAGGAGCTTCATGATCTTCGCTGGTGGGGTGTTGAAGGCGTTGACTATGACGTAGACAGCGACGGATTATTCTACCGTACAGACGAACAGAGACAGAACTGGGCAGATACTTCTTATCAGGCAGCACACAGGTGCCAGTACTCTTACTTCCCTCAGTGGCATGGAACAAGCCGCGATGGAAAGAACGCCAACAAGCCTGAGGAGCAGCCTTCAGAGTTCATGAACGATATGGCTAAGCCTCTTAAGGATTGTTTCGATGCATACGGCGTAACAACTTATCCTCAGCTGATCGGTTCAGTTAAAGAGACAAACGGGCCTTGGTTCCCGATGTACTCATATTCAAACAACTTCACAACAGAGACACCCGGTGGTGTAGCTTGGGCGAAGATGGGCGAGTGCAAGCATGAGTGGTTACCTAAGGTTGTTATGGCTAAGGATTTCGAAAAGGGCTGGGATGAGTACATGAATGCATACAATGCCTGCAAGCCTGAGGACTTCCTGGCAGAAATGCAGGAAATACTTGATACTTTCAAGTAAGATTTAAAGCAAATCAGTAGGTAAAAATAAAGGCAGCAACTGCGCGACATCAATGTTGCTGCCTTTCTTTAACCAAAAAGGAGTAAAGCATGGCCCGGGATAATAAAAAAAAGAAAGAAAAGATAACTCTGAAGGAGTTAAAGAAACAGAGCTTTCTTATGATTGTTGCTTTCTGTATGGTCGCATACGGTATTGTATTCTATTACTGGCCTCTTACGGGCTGGATCATGGCCTTCCAGAATTATAAACCGAAGAACGGTCTCCTTCATTCGAAGTTTGTGGGACTTGATAAATTCAAATTCCTGTTTGAAGATGATGTATTTATAAAGGTTATACGCAACACCTTTGCAATGGGTGTAATAAACCTTGTTTCAACGACTATTATGGCGGTACTGTTTGCCATAATCCTTAATGAGGTAAGGAAGGGCTGGCTCAAGAAGCCCATTCAGACAATATCCTACCTCCCACACTTTCTTTCGTGGATAGTTGTTACCGGTATTCTTCATGACTCTCTGTCATCATCCGGTATCGTAAACGATATTTTGCTGAGACTTGGAATAATTAATCAGGCGATCAACTTCTTTGCGTTCCCTAAGTATTTCTGGCCGATAGTGGCTTTTGCCAACTGCTGGAAGGAAACCGGGTGGAATGCGATAATCTATCTTGCAGCAATTACTTCGATAGATCCTTCGCTGTACGAAGCGGCCTCTATTGACGGTGCAGACAGATTACAGAAGATAAGATATATAACTCTTCCGGGAATCAAACCCACGTTCCTGATACTTCTTCTTATGAATGTCGGTAACGTTTTGAATGCCGGTTTCGAGGTTCAGTATCTGCTTGGAAACGGACTTGTACAGTCGGTATCACAGACGATCGATATCTACGTTCTCAAATGGGGTATTTCACAAAACGATTACTCGCTGGGTACGGCAGCAGGTCTGTTTAAGAGTGCGGTAAGTATACTGCTTATCGTAATAGCCAATGCGCTTGCCAGGAGATACAGTGACGAGAGATTATTCTAGGAAAGGAGAATAACAAAATGGACGAAAAAGTGTATAAAGTCAGAAAACCCATAAGTGATAAGATTTTTTCGGTAATAGTAGTTGTTTTCCTTACGGTGTTTGTAATAATCACTCTTTACCCTGTTCTTAACACTGTTGTGCTTTCTTTTAACGACGGTATAGATGCTGTCAGAGGTAAAATATATCTGTGGCCCAGAAAGTTCTCCATTAAGAACTACAAGACAGTATTTGCAATGCAGAATATCTGGATCGGTGCCAAGGTAACGGTCGGAAGAACCGTACTGGCAACCATCACGTCGCTTATAGCAAACGCGCTGCTTGCTTTTGTGGTAAGCCGTAAGAAATTTCTTTTTAAATCACAGTTATCACTGTTCTGGGTTATAACGATGTATGTAAACGGCGGTATGATCCCCATATTCCTGTTATATAAGAATCTCGGACTTACAGGTACTTTCCATGTTTACTGGATACCCGGAATGATAAGTGCCTTCAACATGCTCGTCATGAGAACATATATGGAGGGAATACCCGAGAGTCTTGAGGAGTCGGCTCAGCTTGACGGTGCAGGATACTGGACTATATTCTTACATATAATCTCTCCTCTGTGTAAACCCGTGTATGCTACGGTAGCACTGTTTATAGCGGTATGGCAGTGGAACTCATGGTTTGATGCGATGCTCTACAACCGAATGAAGACAGAATACACGACACTTCAGTACGAACTGATGAAGCTGCTGTCATCGGTTATGCAGCAGAGCGGAAGCGCCGAAAATGCCAAGAACGGTGCCAATACGATCACACCGGTTACGATCCGTGCGGCAGCAACAGTGGTAACCATGCTTCCCATAGTAATGCTGTATCCGTTCCTTCAGAGATATTTCGTAACGGGTCTTACGATCGGCGGAGTTAAGGAGTAAAGATGAATCCGAATTTAAAACAGCCCACCAATCCGTATCTTCCCTCCTATGAGTACATACCGGACGGAGAACCGTATGTGTTCGGCGACAGGGTATATGTTTACGGTTCGCATGATAAATACAACGGTGATGTGTACTGCGAGCTTGACTACGTATGCTGGTCGGCACCGGTAAGTGATCTTGGTGAGTGGAGATATGAGGGCGTTATCTATAAGAAAAATCAGGATCCGAACAACAGTGATCTTCAGGGTAACCTGTATGCTCCCGATGTTACAGTCGGACCTGACGGCAGATATTATCTGTTTTATTCGCTAAGTAGGTTAAGTCATGTAGGCGTGGCTGTCTGCGATGAGCCTGCCGGCAGATACGAATTTCTGGGCTATGTTCACTATAAGGACGGGACGGTTCTCGGTGAAAGAGAAGGCGATGAGCAGCAGTTCGATCCCGGTGTTATAACAATAGGGGAACTGACATATCTGTATACGGGTTTCTGCCCGGCAGATGATCCGGGTAAGCACGGCGCGATGCTTACCGTGCTTGATAAGGATATGCTCACCATTGTTAAGGAGCCTTCGTTTGTGGCACCGAGCGGTTACTACAGCAAGGGAACGGGATACGAAGGACATGCCTTCTTTGAGGCTCCGTCAATAAGAAAAAGAGGAGATAAGTTCTATTTCATCTACTCGTCTTATGTAAACCACGAACTCTGCTATGCAACTGCGGATTCTCCGGAGGGACCGTTTAAATACGGCGGTGTGATAGTAAGTAATGCGGATATAGGGATCGACACTTACAAGCCTGCGGATATGCCCTGTGTTCCGTATGCCAACAACCACGGAAGTATGGTTGAGATAAACGGAGAGTGGTATATATTCTACCACAGGCATACGAATGCTCACAATTACAGCAGGCAGGGCTGTGTTGAGAAGCTTAGGTTCACGGATGATATAAACATCAAACAGGCAGAGATCACTTCCTGTACGGGTATTGATACTCCGCTGGCAGGAAAGGGTGTATATCCCGCTTATCTTGCATGCAACCTGTATCTCGAGAAGGATCTTGCGGACTTTAAGGAAAATATATATGATGTCAGCAGGGACAGGTATATGCTCGTTCCGTGGATAGGGTGGCTTCCCGATGACTTTCCGAAGATCGTTCAGGATCATTCGGATATTACTCCGGATGAATATGACAAGATATCAAGGCCCGATGTGATCGATGACAACAGCGGACTCGACAGGGGAATACATTCATTTATTACAAACATACGTGACGGAGTTACGGCAGGGTTTAAGTATTTTGATATTAAGGATCTTAAGGCAGTCGCCATAAGGACCAAGGGATACGGAAGAGGTGAGGTGGAGATATATGCATCCCCTGCAGCGTCACCGAAGGAACGCATCCTGATGGGAAGTATTCCGGTTTCCTCGACCAATGCATATAAGAGGGATGAAACGAAGGTAAGCATAGAAGACGGAATATATGCCATCTACTTTATCTTCAGAGGTGAAAGCAATCTTAATCTTCTTGATTTTGAGCTTATTGTATAGAATAGCGAATTTCATCAGAAATTCGCTATTCGTACTGGACCAGGCTCTGCTGAAGCAGAGGCGTGTCATGCGGAACGCATGATTTCTGAATGCATTTCCTTGTTTGCATTCAGAAAGTCATAAAACATTAAAAACAGCACTGACAAACCTGAGTGTTAGTGCTGTTTTGTATAGACTGCAGGAGTTAAACGGAATGGTTGTTATATTGTAACTATTCAGAACAGGCTCAAAATACTGCGTATTTTTCGCTATTTTGGATTCATCCAATACATATATTTATAAAATAT
>JAEEHY010000257.1 GCA_016281085.1 Lachnospiraceae bacterium | reverse complement strand
TGACAGACGCAGTGATATGAAGGAGGGGCAGATGCCAGGCACGGGAGATATTGTCCTTCTGCTCAGCGTGACTCTGCTGCTTATGTTCTATATAGGCAATTACGCATATCTTAAGCTTGGTGTGGGTGGCGTGGCTATCCAGCAGGTGATAGTCCTTGTCATGCCGCTTGCCTACGCCTGGTATATGAAGGCGGATATGAAGATACTTTTCATGTTGAACCGGACTAGGATAAGTTCGGTTGCCGGCGGTATACTTCTCGGCGCAGGTGCTTTCTTTATTGCAACCGTTATTGCTGCGATGCTCTCGCCAATCTTCAGTGACAGCCTTGAGAATACACAGGCGCTTAACGATATTATTGCGAAATCCCCCGTTCCGCTTCTTTTCCTTATGGTGGCGATCATGCCTGCGATAGGCGAGGAGCTTATGTTCAGGGGTTTTACAATGGGAACGCTTAAACAGGTATGCAGACCTGCGGCTGCTGTACTGCTGACAGCCGTCCTGTTCGCAGCATATCATCTGAGCGTCATCAGGTTTTTTGCCCTGCTGCCGCTGAGCATAGCACTGTCTTATGCAGCTTTCAGGACAAACAGTATTTATGTATCAATGGTGATGCATCTGATAAACAACGGTTTCTCGATCATACAGGAGAGATATCCCGATGCCATAAGAAGGGTGCTTCCGATGCTGGCAGAAGATGAGCTGACAGGCGGTTCCGTCACAGTTTTGATCACATGCGGTATCGTGCTTATTACGGTCGGAATCCTGCTTCTTAATAATTCCGTAAAACAGAAACGACACACAGAAACGGGTTAAGTATTAATGTTCCTGCAAGTACAAATAAGGTAAATAAGGGGGGAACTGTTGGTTGAAATATCATATCATGATATAATACGTAAGGGGATCATCTTAAGGAGAAACGCATGAAGAAGATCGGAATAGGATTTGGGGCGAGTCATGGGGAGGTTTTGTATGGATTTTCAGGTGGGCGTTGGAAAATCCGATTTTGCAGAGCTCAGGAAATCAGGTAATTACTATGTCGATAAGACGGAACTGATTTATGAGCTTGTTAACGATACTGATAACAAGGTAACGCTTTTTACCAGACCACGGAGGTTTGGAAAAACGCTCATGATGAGCATGATGGAGAATTTCTTCAGCATACGCAAAGACAGCGAGAGTATATTTGAAGGGCTTGCCATCACAGAACATAGTGATTTCTGTAAGGCGTGGATGAATCAGTATCCGGTTTTGTTTGTTTCGTTTAAGGATGCGGAATCGGAAACCTACGATGTAGCATACGCGAAACTGATGACGATCATAGCGGATGTATGTAAATCAAATTCTGAGATAGGTAATGATGATACGATAGATAAGGACGATTTGGAAGTATTTGCAAGACTAAAGGCTCAAAAAGGAACAGCGAGTGATGTTCAGAATTCATTAAAGACAATTATGCGGATGATGAATGCTGTTTATGGCAGGAAAGTTATACTCCTGATTGACGAATACGATGTTCCTCTTGCAAAAGCAAGCGAAAAGGATACCGCAAAGAACGGTTATTATTCAGGGATGCTTGATGTAATTAAGGGAATTATGAGTACTGCCCTTAAGGATAATGAATTCCTTCAGTTTGCAGTGATCACCGGATGCCTTCGAAACGCAAAGGAGAGCATCTTTACAGGCACTAATAATTTTGCATCTTATTCTGTTCTTGATAGAAATTTCTCTCAGTATTTTGGCTTTACGGAAGATGAGATCGATCGTATGCTGGCAGCTGCAGACCGTACTGCCCGAAAAAGCACGATCAAAGAGTGGTATGACGGATATGTATTTGGAAACAGCTTCGTCTATGGTCCATGGGATGTTATAAATTTTCTGTCCGAACTGCGGAAATATCCGGATGCAAGACCTAAGAATTACTGGAAGAATACCAGTCATAACGGAATCCTGCTTACCTTCGTAGAACGCACGGATTTTGATGTTGCAGATAAGTTTGAAACGCTCCTAAACGGTGGGATTATTACACAGACGATTTCAGATGAACTGACATATGATACGCTGCATTCATCAGAGGATAACCTGTGGAGTGTTCTTCTGATGACGGGATACATTACCAAGGCGGATCCTGAAGAGGATGATGATACGGTTTCACTTAAAATTCCGAATAAAGAGATATCATCAATATTCGAAGATGCAGTAGTTAAGTATTTCAACGAAACTGTTAATACAGATTCGATCAGTGAACTTCTGAATTCCTTGTGGAATAGTGATGAAAAGCGTGCGACTGAGATAGTGTCTGAACTGTTGTGGAATACAATCAGTTACAACGACTATCATGAGGATTATTATCACGCATTTCTTGCCGGAGTTTTCGTTGGAAGAGGTTACAGCGTTGAGTCCAACAAGGAAAAGGGGCTTGGGAGACCGGATATATTCCTAAAGGACAGGCGAAATCGCAGGGCTATCATCATAGAAGCTAAGAAATCCGATAAGGAATCCGATCTGGACAAAGATTGCGATAAAGCGATAAAACAGATCATAGATGAAAAGTATGCTGAAGATATCCCCGGTTATGAGCAGATACTTTGTTATGGGGTGGCATTTTACCGGAAACAGGCCAAGGTTAAGCTTTTGAAACCATAAATCCAAAGTTCATTGATTATCTCTGATCACGACTTTGTTCTTTCATCAATACCTCCATACTGCTCGCATGAATAAATCCTAATGGGATCTGCTTGAGCGACAGAAGTAAGAACTACATAGTGTATGCTCATTGGCAAATGTCCTACTACATGGTCGTATCATGAGGGATATGTTTGAACAGTTCGGAACAAGCATTCAGGCTTTATTCAAAGTGAAGCAGGGAGATAAAATCCCATACATATAATAGAAGAAGAGGAAATATGAAAAGAAAACTTTTTTGCGAGATATCACCGTTTACGTATGCTGTCTCCAGAAAGAAATGTATTGTCATACGATCTGTAAAGAACCTGTTTGATCATAAAAAGCTGGCAAGGACAAAACAGACTGAAGAACTTGAATATGTTATCTGTAAACATAATTCGCTGATAAGGCGCAGGCTTGGAAATGTGGATATGCAGCTTCAAGAGAACAAGGCGGTAAATCTTTCGATAGCCGCACCTAAAATAAACAGGATACTTATACGGCCCGGTGAAATTTTTTCATTCTGGAATCTTGTGGGAAAGACTTCTGCAGGCAGAGGATATAAAGAGGGGCTTACAATATCGGGCGACAAGACAGGACCGGGTGTTGGAGGAGGTATGTGTCAGATGACCAACCTGATACACTGGATGGTGCTTCATTCGGATATGGAGATAGTCGAGCATCATCACCATGACGGACTGGATATGTTCCCGGATTATCAGCGTAAGATACCTTTTGGAACAGGTACTTCTATTGTATACAACTATTTGGACTACCGGTTCAGAAATACGACGGACCGTACCTATCAGCTGATAGTATATACTTCGCCTGAATATTTATGCGGAGAACTGAGGGCCGATAAACCACAGCGAAATAAATATCATATAAAGGCAGAGAATGTGTTCTTTTCAAGGGAGAACGGGATTGTATACAGAAACGGAGAAATATACAGGATCAAGATAGATGGAAAAACCGGAAATCATCTTGAAAAGAAACAGATCCGTAAGAACCATGCTAGAGTACTGTATGATACGAGTAATCTGGAAATCGTTGCAGAGGCAGAGTAATCTGTCTCGACGATTCACAATTAAGCTGTGATTTTTCGGTTGACGATATTTTTCCCTTTTGATAAACTGATTCAGTGGGCTGTATGTTTAACAGTCCGCTGAATTTACATTTCCGGGATATTTTCCTTTGGCGGAGAGAGGAGGAAATCCTGACGGATTTCTTTGATGTCTCAAAGCCGACGGGCTCCCACGACATAAAGTCGCGGGCAGAGAGAGGAGGAAATCCTGACGGATTTCTTTGATGTCTCAAAGCCGACGGGCTCCCACGACATAAAGTCGTGGGCAGAGAGAGGAGGAAATCCTGACGGATTTCTTTGATGTCTCAAAGCCGATGAGCTTCCACGACATAAAGTCGTAAGCTGAGGGAGGAGGTGGTTTCTATGAAGAAGAATAAAGTCAAACAGACATCTGATGTTCCTCATCACGCGGTAGAAACCACTATACCACGATATGAAATCGTGGTCAGAGAATGTTAGAAATCCTTTCGGATTTTTATGAGTTCTCTGAGCCGACTGATTCCTGCGACAACAGTCGCGGGCGGAAAGGAGAATATCATCATGTCCATGGAAGAAATCAAGGAGTTAATGGATAACAGACAGTATACCCTTCTTCGTCAGGAGTTAAGTGAGCTTCAGGAGGCCGATATAGCCGCTCTGCTTGAGGAACTGCCAAAGGACGAACTGATAAGGGTGTTCAGGATTCTGCCCAAAACAATTGCGGCAGATGTTTTTGCGTACCTGTCTATAGAGACTGAGCAGACAATAATCACGGCTTTGACCGATCGAGAGGCTGCAAACATCATAAATAACCTGATGGCCGATGATGCGACCGACCTTATGGAAGAGATGCCGGCAGGCGTTGTAAAGAAGCTGCTTGCCAATGCGAGTGCTGAGACAAGAAGGGATATCAATCATCTGTTAAGATACCCGGAAGATTCGGCTGGAAGCATTATGACGGTCGAGTTCGTAGACCTCAAGGTGAACCTGACCGTGTCACAGGCAATAGAGAGGATAAGACGTACGGGTATAGATAAGGAAACGATCAATATCTGTTATGTGCTTGATACAGAGAGACATCTTATAGGAACGGTATCGTTAAGATATCTGCTTCTTCGCAAGGCGGACGAAGTTATCGGGGATTTTATGAATGACAATATCATCTCCGTTAACACGATGACCGACCAGGAGGAAGTTGCAAGACAGTTTTCGAAGTATGACTTTACCGCGATGCCGGTGGTTGATAACGAGAACAGGCTTGTGGGAATAATCACCATCGATGA
>JAEEHY010000256.1 GCA_016281085.1 Lachnospiraceae bacterium | reverse complement strand
TAGCCTGCTTTCATGAGCCTCTCAAGTGTGTCCGATTCATGGAGGACACGGTCTGTGGCAAGAGTCATCCTGGAAGCCGGACCCTGTGCTGAGGGCATATTGAGATAGTATTCTGAATCCTCGGACGGAGGGTTCCACTGATGGGGAGTATATTCCTGACCTGTGTATCCCTTGAGATACAGTGTCTCGAAGGAGTAAGGAACAAAGGTGACCTCGAGATCGGTCTCGTAATCGGGTGAAACACTTCTCACACCTCCGAGCTTACCGCCGCTGAGTCCACCCTTTGCCTGATAGCGGTTGAACATACCGGCAATGCCTGTCTGGGTAAGGATCTTAACACTTTCGTCGAGTCTCGTTCTGGCGGAGCTTTTGTTCAGTATCGCTTCATCCTCAGAGGTTGATACGGAGGAGACGGCAAAAATACTGAAGAAAAGAGATGCTACCAGTGCGAATATGCCGAGAGAAGTCATCGAGCGGGCGTTGGATTTATGGAAGATGATATGTCTTCCGTTCTTGTCGTCATAATCAAATACATATTCACGGGGCTTTCCGCGTTTTGGCGGAGCAACGAAGAAGAAGTGTCCCGAGTGACGCAGCAGGTATACTCCGAAATATGAGAAGAATATCAAAGCCAGAGAAATATATGAAGGATAGTGCCCGATAAAGATACCAAGCTGCAGCGGCCAGAATGTAAGTGAGAATACTGTTGCAAAGATCATATTGTTAAAGACATCTACATTGAGAAGCAGCACAAGAAACAGACCGAGGAACACACTCACTACTGTAAGTGTGGTGTAACGGTCGGTTATTATTTCGGTGTACTCACGAAGTGAGGATAGAATGTAGTAGTCCGAATAACTCTCGTTAACTATATTAAGCAGGGCCTGAAAGCCTGAATTGGCATAAGTTCTGTACGTTATCAGCGCGTAGGTGAATGCAAAAAGAAAAATGATATACCCTGCATTGTATATAAATTTTGAGATGTGTATAAGAGCAAGGTACAGTGAAGCGGCCAGCAGTATGAATATTATGACGGGATAGTTGACCGACAGATCGAATTCCGATAACAGTCCAATAACACACCCACATGCAGCGGTAAAGATGAGCAGTCCGACCAGAACACAATGAATTACCGAATTGTGTTTGTCGTGGGTTGAGTTGTCTGCGATACTGTAGCCGTAATAGGCTGTGTTATTTGACATGGATAAGGGTTCCTTTGTTAAGTCCCGCACTTTCATATACTGACAGTGCGAGGTCTGCGGTTGAATAGCTTCCTGCATAGAAAGCCTGTGTCATTATCTCGGTAAGCTCATCCTTTGAACGTATCAGGGATGAGGTGAAATCCTGTGAGGACTCATGATAAAACATAAACCGGAACGGTTCCGAATAGTTAAGCAGTTCCATGGACACCGACCATGCTTCTTCTATTGCCCTGTCAAGAACATGATACAGGGAATCGTCTCTGAAGCCGCTGGCGGCGTATGCCTCGTCGCATACCTCCTTGGAGGGCTGGTACAGTTCAAGAAGTACTGTGAACTCATTGGATGATATGGCTTCATTTTCTTTGACTATGAGCTTGTCAAGCTTCTCCGTAAGCTTCCAGTGTATCCTGGACAGGCGGTCGCCTGGCCTGTATTCCCTGATGTCGGTAACATTGCTCGATGCATTTCCTCTTTTTTCGTTGTCGGTGAATTCATCAAATCCTTCTTCAAAGACAGCCTCTTCCATTTTACCCGAGGGAGGTGAATCCGGCATGATGGAAACAGAGGCTTCAATATCGGCTTTTTTTCTGAATGAGAATAAATGCATGAAATCATAAACGGTTATTTCCTCCGCTTTGGCAGTATAGATCCCGCATTTTTCAAAGGATACCGGAAAGGTAAGGCTGTTGACGGCTCCGCTTTTTAGCTGCAGTGAGTGCGTAACGGTGTCCTCTCCTCCGTAGAATACGGAAAATGTATTCAGCGATATTTCGATACATGAGACGGGAAGACGGGTGGGATTGTTAACGGAGACATTGAGTATACTCTTTCCGCCCTTGATACATGCGGGAGGATCAAATGACAGAGAAGGCTTAAGGTTTTTGGAAACATACTTTGTCAGATTATACGATATCACCGGTGTACATAAGAGAAGTATGGTTATCAGATAAAAGAAGGACTGCAGATAAAATAATGAAAACAGGATGGAAGTGATCACGACTGAGATATAAGAGATCCATGAGTTACCCCTGGAGGTTGCAACGCCCATAAAACGGCCGAGCCATTTCCTCTTGCGGATAGCCCTGCGTTCTTTGTATGACAGTCTCGCGGACTGCTGCATGTTCATCGATCGTTCCATGGTAAGTTATTCTTTCATCTGCTAATGTCGTTGTCTGGTCATCCGCCTTACTGAACGGCGTTTAGTATAGTGAACGGATTTAATCCGTTTACGCAGGTATTCAGACCGGAACCGGAACCCGGCGAAGAGCTTCGTTTATGATTTCGGCTACGCTCCGTCCTGTAGCTTTGGCCTTGGTTGAGAGGATCACACGGTGGTTGGTTACCGCATATATGACCTTGTGGATGTCTTCGGGAACTACATAATCACGTCCGTTAAAGCAGGCATTGGCGCGG
>JAEEHY010000017.1 GCA_016281085.1 Lachnospiraceae bacterium | reverse complement strand
GAGGATATGATACTGTTACAGCTTGCCAGGCTTGAACTGTTTGGCTCAATGTATTCCGGACTCTCGTTTTCGTTGTACAATAACTTCATTTCTCTTAATATAACCGATCCGGATACAGAGGAAACCGCGTTATATTACCATAACAATAAGAACACGGGAAATCTTTTCAGGTACAGGGATTACAGCGGAAGAAGCTCTGAGGAGGCTGACGGATATGAGGATGGCTATCTTATGGCTCCGGTAAAGGGACTGCTGCTCCTGCTTGTTCTTTTGTGCGGACTTGCTGCGGCCATGTATTACAGAGATGATATTGATAAGGAGATATTTATCTGGATGCCGGTGGGCAATAGGTGGGTATTTGAGCATCTGTATCTTCTGACAGCGCTTCTGACAGGAGGAGTGGCTGTTCTTCTGACCTTCTATGCGACGGGTCTGGCGGCCGGTACGGATGAAATACTCCGCATGTTCATATTTGTGATTTCGGGCTCCTGCTTTTGTTCGATAATCAGAAAGCTGACACCGGGACTGAAGAGTCTGGCAACTGCAATCCCTGTACTTATGCTCGTTATGCTCGCTGTTTGTCCCGTGTTTGTATACTTAAGACAGCTTAAGGCGGTACAGCTTATAATGCCGCCTTTTTATTATCTGATGTCTGATAACAATCCGCGATATCTGACGTATTTTACGGTTTATACAGTGGTGACCATAGCAGTTGATGTTTTACTGGGTAGAGGTAGCAGATGTAGTGGTTGAAAAAAATCATTTCTTCAATTATATTTATGATAGAGGGATTTTTACAGGGTATTTCACGTCTTATCATTGGGAGGAAGGCATTTAATGGGGGTTGACTTAATGAGTCAATAAATGCCTGAGGGAGTATTGTAACAGTAAGGGGAAATTGAAGGGATGATCTATCAAACTTTAAATGGTACGTGGTTAATTAATGAGAAGGGTTCGGAGGCTTACATCGAAGGAAAGATTCCGGGCTCTGTTTTATCTGCCCTGCTTATACAGCACAGGCTTCAGGATCCGTTCTACGGACTTAATGAGTATTCGACCAAGGAACTGTTCCGGAGTGATTTCTATTTCACCCGGGAGTTCGATGTAATGCCGGAGCTCATGTCCCAGGAGCGGATTTATTTATGCTGCAAGGGAATTGACACCCTTGCCAAAATATATATTAATGATATGCCTATCGGGCGTGCAGATAATATGCACCGTACCTATTATTTTAATATAACGGGATATTTGCGTCCTGTAGGAAACAGGATCACGATAGAGATCGATTCCCCCCTTGAGTATATGGAGAACATCCACCCCGGACTTAATAAAGCCGTGAATTATACACCGGAAGGCTGTATGAGCGGCAATCAGTATCTGAGGAAGGCTCATTCAATGTTCGGCTGGAGCCATGCGGCACAGATTCCCGACTGCGGTATATGGAGAAGCGTGGATCTTGTGGGTTACAGCTATATTAAGCTGGATGAGGCGGAAATAATACAGCATCATGAGAAGAAAAGTGTTAATCTTGAGATAAATGTATCTGCCGAGGTGTTCAGAAACGATCCTTTTATTATCCAGGCGGAGCTCATTTCGCCTGAGGGACGGATATCGGCGATCACGGAAACCATGGTTAACGGTCAGTGCTCCATGAATATGGAGATCGAGAGTCCCAAGATATGGTGGCCGAACGGTTTTGGTGAACATCCTCTGTACACCGTAAGTATTTATGCACTGGATATGAACGGGAATCAGTGGGACAGCAAGACTTACCGTATCGGATTAAGGACGCTTACCATCAGCCGCGATCCGGATCAGTGGGGCAGTGAATTCTGTTTCAAGGTGAACGGAGTTAAGATATTTGCAATGGGTGCCAATTATGTACCCGAGGATTCGATATATTCATTTGTTACCAAAGAGAAGATAGATTACCTGCTCAAGGCCTGTGTCAGGAGTCATTTCAATACGATAAGGGTATGGGGAGGAGGATATTATCCTTCGGATACCTTCTACGATCTGTGTGACGAATACGGTCTTATCGTATGGCAGGATCTTATGTTTGCGGACAATATATATGAACTGAATGATGATTTCCGCAGGAACGTAGAGGCAGAGATCACGGACAATCTCAAGCGGCTTCGAAGTCATGCCTGTCTGGGACTTATCTGCGGAAACAGCGGGATCGAACAGGACTGGGCGGAAAAAGAGGAGGTTATGGGTCATTCCGGACCGCTCAGGGATGATTACAGGAGACTGTTTGATGATATTGTTCCGACACTTATGGAAAAATACGCTCCTTCTACCTTTTACTGGCCTTCAAGTCCTTCGTCGGGGGGAGGCTTTAATAAGCCTAATTCAGAGGAATCCGGCGACAGCCATTTCTGGGGAGTGTGGAAAGATGGACTTCCGACCGGGGAATATTACAATCATAACATACGTTTCTGCTCTGAATTCGGTTCACTGTCATGGCCTTCCATCAAAACGGTAAAGTCATTCACAAGGGAAACGGACAGGAATATTTTCTCGGAAGTAATGGAGAGCCATGTCAAGGAAGCTGGAGCCGGCGGCAGGATGATGCAGTATCTTGCGCAGGACTTCCTGTATCCCAAGGATTTCGAGAGTCTGCTGTATATAACACAGATCATGCAGGGTCTTACGGTCAAGAAGGCAGTGGAACATATGAGAAGAAACAGGGGGCAGTGCATGGGTGCGCTGTACTGGCAGCTTAACGACAGCTGGCCTGTTGCTTCCTGGTCAAGTATTGATTATTACGGAAGGTTCAAGGCGCTTCAGTACATGGCCAAGGGGTTCTTTTCATCTGTGGCAGGTTCTATTTACCGTGAGGGTAATGTTGTTTCCGTATATATACAGAATGAGACGAGGGATATAGAGGTCAGAAGGGTCAAGGTAAGCCTTCAGACATTTGAGTTCAGGCTCCTGCATGAGGTTGAATATGAGGTCGAGATCAAGCCGTTCGAAGCGGTAAAGGTATGCGAGATAAATTACACACCCTTTATCGAAGGTCTTGAGAGCCGTGTTTTCATGGAGGCCAACTTCATTGATGAGGACGGTAATGTTGTATCGACGGAAACGGAGGTCTTTGTGCCCTATAAGAGGCTTGCGCTTGATCTGTCATCTATCTCGTATTCCGTCATCGAGCTTGTCGATGAATATGTTATAAGGATGATGTCCGGCGGATTTGCGGCCTTTGTTGAGCTCGATCTTAAGCAGGCGGATGCGATATTTTCGGATAATTTCTTCCATCTTACATCCAAGAGGGAGAAGGCAATACGGCTTAAGAAGGCTGACATAAGATATCTCCAGTACGGTTCGCCGGAAATACAGAACGGATACGAACTCGAGCAGCAGCTGGTTATTCGCTCACTCAAGGATACGTTTTGAATCTGCTTTGGACAGCTGGTGTTTTGGGTGGGATGTCATTGGTAAGGCCGGCCGGATTTATTAAATGACGTTTGGAACACAGTGAAGGATCATAAGGAAACCGGAATGGATCTATTCTCATACATGAGTGAACAGAATAAGGAAAAGGAATCGCCGCTTGCCGCGCGTCTTCGGCCTACAACCCTTGATGAGGTTGTGGGACAGAAGCACATCATCGGTAAGGACAAGCTTCTTTATCGTGCGATCATGGCAGATAAGCTGAGCTCCATTATATTTTACGGTCCGCCCGGCACCGGCAAGACAACTCTGGCCAAGGTTATCGCAAATACCACGAGCGCCGAGTTTGTACAGCTCAATGCCACTATAGCGGGCAAGAAGGATATGGAGGAGGTTACGGCAAAGGCTAAGGATACTCTTGGGATGTACAACAAAAAGACCATCCTGTTCATAGATGAGATACACCGCTTCAACAAGGGGCAGCAGGATTATCTTCTTCCTTTTGTGGAGGACGG
>JAEEHY010000255.1 GCA_016281085.1 Lachnospiraceae bacterium | reverse complement strand
TTCCTTATTAACATCAAGATTGCTTATTGCTTCATCAACTTTTTCTTTGTTGAGTTCGTTCCTGCCGGCTATTGCCAAAAGTGCATCTACCACTTCCTCATCCAGCTGGGTTCCCTTGATCTTCTCAAGCTCATCAAGAACTATATTGATGTCCAGCTGCTTTCTGTAAGGCCTGGTTGAATACATGGCATCGAAGGTATCAGCCACCGCAATGATCCTTGCAACCTCCGGTATCTCTTTGCCCTTAAGGCCCTTGGGATATCCCTTGCCGTCGATTCTTTCATGGTGACATCCCGCACCCACTGACAGGTCTTTTACTATGGTAACGTTCCTGAGCATATGAGCACCGTTCTCCGCATGGGTTCTCATGATCATATACTCTTCATCGTTGAGCCTCTCCGGTTTGTTCAGGATCCTGTCGGGGATACTAAGCTTTCCTATATCATGAAGAAGGGCAACATGGTAAAATTCATCAATCTGACTGTCTGTATATCCCCTCTTCTCCTTAAGTTCTTTTGCCAGAAGTCTGGTGTAATATGCAACTCTGAAAGAGTGGCCCTGGTTCTGCTGATCTCTCAGGTCTATGCTCTTTGCCATGGTATGCATGATCTGATCGATATATTTCTTATCTTCTTCCTGCTTTTTAAGAAGGGCCTTCTGCTTATCCGCAAAGCCTTTCCACATGAAGAATCCTACTATTCCCACACCCAGGATTACTATAAATATCCAAAAGAGGAAATTATCATATATCGAGTGTTCTTTCAGAATGTGTATCTCTTCGGACTGTTTGATCTCCCCCGTCTTTTCATCAATAACATTCAGATGGAAAGTGTATCTTCCTCCGTCCAGGTTGGTATAGCTTATGGGCGTTAATTCCTGCTTTCTTGTTATTATGGGTTCATCATCAAAGCCTTCAAGATAATAGCTTATTGTCGGATTGGTCAGGCCGTATGTAAGCGCATAGGCCTTGATAACAAGACGCTTGCATCCCGCCGGTATGGTTACCTTATCCATATCGGATATAAGTATCTCCTTGTCATCAACAACAACTGCCGGGATTGTAAGCTTTATTTCCTGACTCTCGTAATCGTCTTCCTCTATATTGGCAGCAAACACACCTGTGGTTCCCGCAACATAGAGAATTCCTTCGGGAGACAGATAGTCTCTGGAGTTACCTGTAGCAATGTATGGAAGACCGCTTCTCTGATCATAGAAGGTATAGTCTAACTTCTCATCGCCTATAAGTGTATCCACATCGGCCACATATATACCGTTGGATGAAAGGATCCACGCTCTGCCCTTGCCGTCGAAATACATGTCATAATTGTTGGAATAAGGGAATTTTGTTACTGCTTTTATCTCCCCGTTCTGCATATATTCGATGGAATTGGATGTTATTATCCAAAGCATCTCCCGCTGCTCATCCCATTTAACTCTTAACACAACCTCACTGGTCAGTCCGTCTTCAATTCCCAGTCTGCTTATTCTTTTATCGTTTACAACATATATACCGTCGCCGTCGCTGCCCATATAAATCAGTCCGTCGGGAGTTGCTTCGGCAGACAGTACCTCAACCGAACTCATGCCGCTTTCTTGACCAAAATGGTCAACAACCTTTTCGCCGGATATTATGAAGAGGCCGTTGCCTGTGGCTGCAGCCATGTCCCCGTTAGGACACTGCATAACGGCTCTGACTCTGTTGGTATCCAGACCGTTCTCTTCATTGTATATTTTTATCTCCCCATCGGTGGGATTGTAACATACAAGTCCCGTATCGCCGTGAGTACAGAGCCAGATGCGGTTGTTTTTGTCATTCTTAACGCATCTTATTCTGACATCATCAAGCAGTTCGGTAAGTTCGTTGGTCACCGGTCTGTATGTTGCCAGATCCACTATCTCCAGTCCGCTGTCCGTACCAAGATAGAGGAGATTGTTATTAACACAGGTTGAATTGATAACTCGGCTGTCCAGTCCCGCCATCTTGCTGATATCCATGAACCTGTTGGGCACAAGTTTCATAACACCCTGTCTGGTGGATGTAAACCAAAGGTTGCCTTCCATATCGGTCATGACGTTGGTCACTGAATAATTGAGAGGCGCATCTTTTATCTCATGATAGCTGCCTCTTGAATCGATATAACCCACACCGTCCGTCGCAGTAACCCAGATATCTTTGTCGCGCTTGGTCAATGCATTGATATTGTTCTGAGGAGCCACATGATATCTCTGAGCCAGTGACAGATAGCTTCCGTTGACACGTGCTCTTACCACTTCGGAACCGGTTGTTCCCAAATATACGATTTCATTTTCATCGGGATCCGCGTATATGGCATTGATCTGTTCCGCATTAATCTTGTCAGCTGCAAAGAATCCAGTAACCTTCAGGTCGGAAATAATAAAAACGGCTCCTTCGGATGTAAGACCGTATACGGTTCCGCTTTTATCCTTTGTAAGACTGTTGATATATTCATGATCAAGTCGTGCATCACTTATGGGATGCATCTCAAGCGTCTCGCCGTCAACATATGCAAGACCCTGGGTGGTTCCCACGATTATATTGCCTTTATTGTCCCCTATCATTGAACGAATGGCATCGGACTTAACACCTTCCGAAGAAGCTACCGGATGAACTTCGTCCATGTACATCATGACAACGCCGTTCTCATTGGTTCCGATCCATATTCTGTTCTTCTCGTCAACATAAAGGCTGAATACTGAACTTATTCCTGTGGATGAGTCGTAGCGGTAGAATTCGCTTCCGTCGAATCTGACAAGACCACTGTAGCCTCCGAGCCATATGAATCCGTCATATGTCTGGGTGATGGCATTGGCCTCTGACGTAGGCATTCCGCTGGATGAGTCGTAATGAACGGATGTATAATCCGCGTTCATTCCGAATATATCTCGACTTTTGGATGTGGCATGTGTTTCCATCGGATTCTGCATTATGAATCCTGCTGATAACACAAATGCAAATACAAAAACTAATAGTCTTTTAAAACCGAATTGTTTTCTCATATTGAATTCCCCCTATCCCCTAATTATAGCACTATTGG
>JAEEHY010000254.1 GCA_016281085.1 Lachnospiraceae bacterium | reverse complement strand
TAACTGTACGAGGATATATTATGAGAAGTCTGTTAAGATAAGGGAAGCGAAGCTTATAGCGGCGCAGAACGGATATGAGGGTGTACTTGAAGAACTTCATCCGGGACTTCCTGTAGGGAGGAAGCTTAACGTGGCTGTCATCGGCGGAGGTCCGGCAGGCATGGCAACTGCATTTTTCCTGGCAAGGGAAGGACATAAGGTAACGATATTCTGTGAGCAGCCTCTGCTGGGCGGTGCGGTAAGACATCTTATTCCCGATTTCCGTATTCCGGCAGAGAGGGTCGACAGGGATGCGGCGCTTCTGAAGAAGCTTAACGTTGAAATACGCAGAGAACATAAGGTTGAACTGTTAAGTGAGCTTGAGGATTTCGATAAGACGGTGGTAGCAATAGGAGCTCCCACAATGGCCAGGTCAAATCCCAAGGCTTATGAGGCAGAGCCCGCTATATGTTTCCTGGTGGATTATAATAAGACCAAGGGTAAGCTTGATATAAAGGGAAACGTTGTGGTGGTCGGCGGAAGCAATATAGCCATAGATACCGCACGTGCGGCCAAAAGAGTAAAAGGCGTCGAAAACGTGTATATAGTATACAGAAGGAGCCGCCAATACATGCTTGCCAATGATGCGGAGCTTCAGGTGGCACTGAGTGAGGGAATAGAGCTGATCGAGTGCATGAACCCTTATGCATATGAGAACGGATATCTTAAATGTCATGTAACCGAGCTCAGGGATAAGGGCGATGACGGCCGCAGGATCCCGTATGATACGGAAGAGATCATGTCCATACCTGCCGATTATATTATAAGAGCAACAGAGCTTGCGGTGGATACTGATTTCTACACCAGGAACAATATCAAGGTAGATGAAGAAGGAATGCCTGTGCTTGATCCGGATACATTTGAATGCAGTATCCCCAATGTGTTCGTTGTGGGTGATGCAAGACACGGAACAAGTTCGGTGGTCGATGTTATAGCTGACGCACGTAAGGTCAGTGATGCCATACTTAAGGAATTTAAGGATATGGTGTCTGTAAATCCTGCCGCAGAGTATGCCGGAGTCGGATACGGCGGAGGTGTCAGTTACCACAACCTGAAGGCGATGGAGGAAAGAAGGATAGCAGGAAGACGAAGCAGCGATAACCGTCTGAGTGGTCTGTATGCCCGTAAAGGAATTCTCAGGGAGCCGCATTACAGAAATGACGGCGGAAGATGCCTTGACTGTGCGAAGCTGTGTGAGAACTGTGTCGATGTATGTCCCAACAGGGCAAATGTAGAGATAAAGGTTCCCGGGAATCTGGTTCCACAGGTAGTACATCTTGACAGGCTCTGTAACGAGTGTGGGAACTGCGATACCTTCTGCCCGTACGAGGGTGCACCTTACAGGGAGAAGTTCACGCTGTATGATACTCTTGATGATTTCTATGCAGGTGAAAACGAGGGACTGGTATTTACCCATGACGGTTCGGCGTTCACGATAAGACTTCGTAAGAAGAGGAGAAAGATCGACAATCTCGGAAATACAATAAGTACGGATGAGAAGGAGAGTGTGACCGTGTTCAGTGTCAGCCGTATTGAGGCTGCCGAATTCAATGGAATAAACACCGATCTGTGCAACCTGATAGCCACGCTGTATGAACACTATAAATATCTGATCATGTGATATTTTCCAGAACCTGAATGATAATGATCATGACCGGATGTACGGCATGATCTGACAGCTTCTGAGTCAATAACTGAATGTAAAGCCCGCGATAACGTAATCCCCATTAACGAACCACACGGCACCTACCTGCCTGTAATCGGGATTCATCATGATATTGCGGGCTTCTCTTATTTCCATAAGCCCTTCCACAATAACGGTGGGGCTGTATGAATCCTTGGGGTGTGAATAATTCTGACTGAGCCAGTAACCTCTCTGGGGATCCCATGCGGGAATGACTGAATTCCTTACAGGAATACAGAAGTATTCATTTTCGACAAAGCCCTGAGGGCTGACCGATGTAAACGGACGGTCATCGGGCCTTTTCTTGTACACGGGATAAATCGCATATTCCTTGGCGCGGACCTCGGCAGCAACACTTAAGCTGTAATTCTTGGTGACATTTCCGACGTCGAAGTTGGTCCTGTTAACATTGAGCGCAGCTATAAGAGCATCGCGCATATCATTGTCGCAATATCCCATTACCGGTTCAACCGAATCCTCAACATCGAAAAACTGAGGAGCAGGTTCATAAGGATCCTCACTGTCGGGAAACGGAGTAGGGGTCGGCTGCACATCCGGACCTTCGGAAAAGTAGAATTCGGGCTCCGGAGGCGTCGAATCCCTTATTATATTCAGCGGACGTTCATTGGCTGTGCCTGACACGTTGATCGAATTGTTCCCTGGATCGGCGGAAGCGGTATCAGTCCCGTTGCTCTCCGCATTATTTCCGGCAGGATCCTCAGCAGCTTCATCGGCAGCACCTGCGTTCGCATTGCCGCCTCTGTTGCACCCTGCCATAATGATTGAAGCACTCAGAACAAGTGCAGTCAAAGTCATTAATCTTAATTGTTTACTCCTCATGATTACTCCCCTTTTGTTTCCGGTCTTTATTTCATCCTGCCGTATACGAAATTCACCAGCTTAAATATGGGATTTTCGAAACGTCTCCTGACCCGCACAAGCTCATTGCGGATCTGAATGTTCTGTGGACAGTGTTGTTCACAGCGACCGCATTTCCTGCACAGTGAAGCAACGCTCTTCTGCTCTTTCATGGATGTGCACATGAAATATTCCTTTATGGCAACATAATAATTATCGGTATAGGATGTGTTAAGACAATGGAACGAACCCGGAATATCAACACCGAAAGGACAGGGCATACAGTAGGCGCAGCCTGTGCATGGTACCTTGATCTTCTTTTTTATCTCATCTCTTGCCTTGTTTAATACTGCATGATCGGCATCCGTAAAGGAACCGACCGAAACATCATTTGCTATCCTGATATTCTCATCAAGCATTTCCATGGAATTCATACCGGACAGGATAACGGAAACAGCCTGCTGGTCCCACAGCCATCTGAGTCCCCATTCTGCCGGAGAGTATCCGCGGTCGGAATGGCTGAATGCATCAAGAGCTCCCTTCGGGAGGTTGTTGACCAGACGTCCGCCCTTAAGCGGTTCCATGATTATTACCGGGATTCCCTTTTTATAGGCCTCCTCCACACCGCGTCTTCCTGCCTGAGAGTTCTCGTCAACGTAGTTATACTGCACCTGGCAGAAATCCCAGTCATATGCATTGAGAAGCTCAAGGAACAGGTTGGTATTTCCGTGGTACGAGAATCCGAGCTTCTTTATCTTGCCTTCTTCCTTCAGCCTGAGAAGCCAGTCAAGTGCTCCTCTTTCAATGAGTGAATTCCATGTCTTGAGATCCGGGAGCATGTGCATTAAATAGTAATCCACATGATCTGTTTTAAGCCGCGCAAGCTGTTCGTCAAAGTGCTTCTGCATGTCATTGACATCCTTCATCAGGTAATGCGGAAGCTTGGTAGCAATCTTGATCTTGTCCCTGAAGCCGTATTTCTCCATGACCTTTCCGAATACTTCCTCAATGCCTGAATAAATGTAGGCCATATCGAAATAGTTAATACCCATATCTATGGCATGGGTGATCTCGCGCTCGATCTCCTCCATATCAAACGAATTTCCCTTCTTGGGAAAACGCATGCATCCGAAACCAAGTATTGACAGTTGATCGTCTGTTCTGTAATTCATAGTCTCTTCCTTTAAAATTTTGTCTGAGGATATCGGTTTTAATGATGAAGCCCGAAATCCCGGTCAGTTGGCAGTGCCGCTGAAGTAACCGCCGGTTACGCTGCCGGTATTGCTGCCACCGGATTTCCCGGCAGTACTGCCGTTGGGATTACCCTTTCTGTATTCGGTTACGGCGGCTATGTTACCCTGCTCTGTGGCATATGCTCCAACCTGTCCTATTACACCGTTGTAGGCAGCCTGGTTGACCAGCTCGGAATGAGAGTATGTCTGGTTTGTCCAGGCATCCGTATATTTGCTCTTGTTGTGCGTTATATACAGTGTTGACCATTCCACCGGCTCATTCATTATAACAGCCCCGTCTTCCTGCTTCAAGTTTGCGATGAATTTGGTCGGATTGGCCTTATATCTGGGATCGTTGATAAGCTTGATCATCTGGCTGTCTACCCATGACTTCTGCTGTGCTGCAAGCTGGAAATCCATCATTGCCTGACTGAGCTCCTTCTGAGAGACACCTTTTTTGCTCATCACGCTGTTCAGCCTGCTGAATGTGTTGTTGTACTGGATATCGTAATAATCAGCCTTGAAATAACTGCGCAGCATCGTGCACAGGGTTGATTCGTCATACAGTTCGGCCTTTACCGAAGCAGCCGGAAGAAGTGTGAGAATTGCTGTAAAAAGCAATATCAGTGATAATGATTTTTTAATGGATCGCATAAGATTCCTCCTTAAATTTATTTATATCCCTTCAAAAAAATGATCGCAGAAACATTGTCGGCCCGTATTAAAACAGATTTCAGGACCTGATTTCACATATTTAACATCGGCATAAATGGTATAAATGTTTAGCGAAAATATTTTTTTCGGATTTTTTTGATTTTTTCCATAAAAATATATTTCCCGATGCGTATCTATAACATGAGACGATAAACAAACTGTAACGGGCAGGTGTTTACAGAAAAATGCAATGTACCGTAGATCAGAAAACAGTGAACAGTTATAAGGGAGGAACTATTATGAAGAAGAGAAGGATCACAGCATTATTGACGGCAATGACAGTACTTACCATGGGAGTGGCAGGCTGCGGAAATATGGCAGCAACACCTGCGGCAGCACCAAAAGCGGAAGCGCCCGCAGCAACGGCCCCAGAGAGTACTTACGAGGAAGCTCCTTATGAGGAGGAGTACTATGATGAGTCCGAAGGTTATTACGATGAGGCTTATACGGATGATGAATATGATAACGGCACACAGGCCTATGCTGAAGAGACCGGCGAAACCTACGCAGAAGAAGCATATGCTGATGAAGAAGCAGCCACAGCAGACAGCGCCGATATGTATGACTATGCAGCACCGGCCGCAGATAACAGTTATTTAACTGTTCAGGGTGCTGAGTCTTACAAGAGCAGCGGTAGCGAGAGCCGTGAAGCTGCAAAGGAAGACGAAGATGAAGGCTCATATTATGATGAAGTGTACGGAAACAACGATAATAGAGCAAAAAAGGAAAGCAGGGGACGCAATGTAAACGGCAGGAATTATCTTGGGCAGATATATGACTATGACTGCTTCCCCGCAGGTTTCAGTTCGGAGGAATATTCAGAGCTTGAGGAGCAGGGATACCGCTCGGTACTCTATCATCCGTTATCGACCTTTGCGGCTGATGTTGACACTGCAAGCTACAGTAACTTAAGAAGAATGATAAACGACGGGTGTTCAGCCTATAATCTTCCAAAAGGAAGTGTCAGGGTGGAAGAGCTTATAAATTACTTCGATTATGATTACAGAGGACCTAAGGGAAGCGATCCGTTCGGTGTAAATATAGAAGCTGTGAATTGTCCCTGGAACGAGGATGCAATGCTTATGAGTGTCGGGCTTAAGACGGAGGATATTGATTATTCCGATACTCCGGCATCCAACCTGGTCTTCCTGATAGATGTTTCCGGATCCATGTCATCACGCGACAAGCTCCCTCTGCTTCAGGATGCATTTTCAATGCTGGTTGATGAGTTGTCCGATAAAGACAGAGTCAGCATAGTAACTTATGCGTCAGGTGTCAGGACAGTTCTCGACGGTGCGCACGGCGATGATAAAAGAAAGATCAAGAACGCAATAAATAAGCTCAGTGCATCGGGAGGAACCAACGGCGGTGCCGGAATAGAGCTGGCATACAGGCTTGCAGGTAAGAGCTTTATCAAGGGAGGAAACAACAGGGTTATACTTGCCACCGACGGCGATCTTAATATAGGGCCTTCATCTGTTGAAGAACTTGAAGAGCTTATAAGTGAGAAGAAGGAGACGGGAGTTTATCTGTCGGTGCTCGGCTTCGGAACCGGCAATATCAAGGATAACAGGATGGAGACTCTTGCAGACAAGGGTAATGGTAACTACTCATATATTGACTCTGAAAGAGAAGCAAGGAAGGTGCTGGTTGATGAGCTCAGCGCTAACATGCTCACCGTATGCAAGGATGTTAAGCTTCAGGTCGAATTCAATCCCGCGGTTGTGAAGGGATACCGTCTTGTAGGTTATGCCAACAGGGTTATGAAGGATAAAGATTTTAATGATGATAAGAAGGATGGCGGCGAGATAGGAGCCGGACATGAGGTTACTGTACTGTATGAGATCATTCCCACAGAGGAATACATGATGGCTTATGACGACGATGATGTTGATGTTGACAGCCTCCGCTACTCGGATGAATATAAAAAGGCAGCAGGTAATTCATACAGAAATTCTGACCGTTCATATATCGGAAACATAAGGAACACCGAGCTTATGACTCTCTCGGTTCGTTATAAGAAACCTGCTGAGGATAAGAGCAATCTTCTTACATATCCCATAACATTTGCAAGCTATACCGACAATCCTTCCGAAGATATGATATTCAAGAGTGCGGTTGCCGAATTCGGACTGATAGCTTCCGACAGTGAATACAAGGGTGACTCTGATATGGACCGCGTACTCGATGAACTTGACTCCATAAGATTAAACGACGAGTACAGGAGAGAGTTCAGAGAGCTGGTTGAGATGGCAAGATGATTTTGCATGGTGCATGCTGAAAAATAGTGAGTCAGGGGAATTGCCCCTGACTCTCTTTAATGTTAATTGTTTATGTTCGATAAGATGTACATTTTTGTCCGGGGATCAAGGTTAAGGTTTACTGAGTATTCTGTAGTTTCATCATTTGATTTAAATAACCCGGTAACCTCGTCCTCCAGTTCTTCGTCGACCTTTGCCCTGATCACACTTCCTTCTTTAAGATCAGAGCCAATGCTGTCTTTTATGATCAGTTCACAGAACATATGCCCTTTGCTTCCTGTTACAGACTTGATTGCAGCCTTTACTCCGGCTGTGCTGCTCTGATCTTCCTTCGCAGCCGTTGCTGCAGATTTCCCTGTAGTCTGAGTCCCTTTTCCGGTTGTCGCCGCGGCTGCATCTTCGGCCGGTTCGCTTTCAGCTGCGGGTTCTTCGGCTGCAATGTAAGCTTCGGCTTCGTCGGCTGTATTTTCAGTGACTTCTGCCGCGGCGTCCGACTGTGCCGTAAATGTCTGATCCTTTGTTGATCCGATAGATTGCCGTTTGTTGTCTGCATTTGTATCTGCACCTTTCTTACCGGCTGTTAACACTTCCGAAGTATCATTGGTATCCGCATTTGTCGATGAAGTCTCATCCATAGCCTCGTATGCATATGTGTCATAGGCCTCTTCGGCTTCATCATAGCTTTCCGTCTCTGAGGCGGCGTAGTCTGCTGCCTCTTTTGCCTCATCAAAGTTTGCTGTTTCTTCGGCAGCGTAGTCTGCTGCCGCTTCTTCGGCAGCCGGTGCTGCTTCCATTGCAGGTGCCGCCGGAGCAGAGGTGTAATCTGATGTGGCAGAGCTTCCGCAACCACGAGGCATTACGGTACTCGCCAGCATCAAGCCGATGACCCCGCAGGCTGTTGCTGCGATTGCACCTCCGTATCTGTTCATAAAAGTACTTATACTGATCGTTCTGTTTCCTGCACTTTTTGGAACATCCTGTTCGAAGTTAGTGTATCTCTCTGAGACCGAAATATCTACTACCTTTGCCTTTGGGCTTTCCGATTTTCCAACACCTGCTTCAGCCTTTGAGCTTTCTGATCTTCCATTGTCTGTTTCAGCAGGAGATTTTTCTGATCTGTTTGTATTTGCGTTATCCTGTGTGCCTTCCAGTAAATCAATGCCGTCCATAATTCTGTTCCAGAGATCCGGAGCGGTGCTTGCGGCATATTTCTTGTATTCATTTTCGAAATTCCTACTCATATCCGAACCTCCTTAACTGTTTTATTGCCTCCCTGTAATTCCAGGTGACTGTGCCAAGCGGCATTTCCATCGTATCGGCTATTTCCTGAAAGGTCATTTCGCCGAGTACTTTCATTGTAACAATTTGCCGGTACACCGGCTTTAACTTATCCAGCGCCTGTTCTACGCTAAGGTCTGATACGGCGCTGTCCTCGGGAGAGGGGCTGTTGTCGGTCTGCAGGCTTAAGGCATCCGGTCCGCTGTCATCATCATTATCGGTGCCTGCAAGCAACTCCTCGTGCCCTGACTTTCGCAGATAGTCGATAGTCATATTCCGGGCAATGGTGGCCAGATAGCCGCGATGTCCGTTTCCTGATTTGTATTGCCCCGATCTTTCCCAAAGACGTATGAAGAAATCCGAAGTTATATCTTCTGCTGTCTGAGGATTTCGTACAATATCGTAAATGATCCGGTAGACATAGCCTATATAACACTCGTAGATTTCTCTGAGCGCCTCCCTGTCTTTTTGCCGCATGCGTTCCATGGCGGCATTGAATTGTTCATCTGTCATAGCATTTCTCCGCTGATGACACAGGGAACCGGCCTGCTGCTGAAAATATCAAAGCAGACATTGCTGCATATAGTTGCATACGCCAAAACAACCACTGCATCAGGCTGTTATCCCTATATCATAGATACGTATTAAGATGGTTGCATTTATGGTAACTGTTTACATTTTCCTGTAACTGTTTAAGATTTCCGTGCTGTTCTGAACAGTTACTGACATTTTATGAGATGTATAATGGTTACCGATTATCAATTTATATGGGATTAATTGTACAGTGAATGAGGAAGATATGCAAGAAAGGGATGAAAATAAGGCAGGTCAGTCATAAACATAAAGATTGTGACATCTGCACCAAAAAGAGGGTTTT